>DASZFN010000948.1:0-15596 GCA_035939715.1 Gemmataceae bacterium
CGAAACTGATCGCCCTAGCGCTCTGTCAGCGGGCCCTGCCTCACTTACGTTCCGCCAGCCACCGCTTGACGTTGCGGTATGACGAGGCGGCGTAATGCTTATCCACGATCTCCTGATACCTGGCATAGCCCTCGTCACGCCTGCCCTGCTGGAAGGCGGCGTTGGCTTCATTGAGGGCTTTTCGTGCGAGGCTGTTATGCTCGGCCCGGATGGCGTCGAACGCCTGCATGACCTCGCGGGCGGCGGGGGCGAACTCGAAATCGTCGCGGTAGGCGAGGAAGGCGTCGATCCAGGTTTTTCCCTGCTGCTGGCCGTCGCGGATCTTGGGTAGGAACTGCTTGGCCCCGGCGGCGGCCCTGGCATCGACTTCGCGGGACAGGCGGTCCAGCCGCGCCTTCGCGGCGCCGTCAGCCGCATCGGGCGTCAGCGCGCGTGCGCGGTTCAGCGCGGCGACGGCGTCGCGATAGCCGCCCTTGGCTTGCATGCGCTGTTCGGCGAAGTCGAGCAACCGCGCTGGGTTGTCCGTCGTTTGCGCTTCGAGCCAGCGGATGGCCTCGCCGACCGGCAGCAGGCCGAAGCGGTGACCGGCCCCTGAGGCGTCGGCGAAGAAGCGAAACGCCGGCCAGCCGGCCTCGCCAAAGACGACCGCGGCGTACGCGCCGGAGCTGAAGTCGACAAACGGGTCGTTCTTCCCATGGACGATCGCCAGGGGCACGGAGCGCTGGGCGGCGCGGAGCTTTTCATCGGCGTAGGCGGTCGGCTCACACTGGAAGATCACACCGGCGGAGATCGGAAAGGCGCCGGCGATTTGTTCGGGGTAGTTCATCAGCAAGCTGTACGTCAGGAATCCCCCCTGGGAATGGCCGCCGACAAAGTACCGGGCGACCGGGTACGCCTTACGAATCTCGTCGAGGGCCTCGGCTATCAGGGCCGGGCTCTCGCGGTCGGTGCCGGGGAACCCCTTGAACGTGCTGCGGCCGACGTAATTGACATAGATGTAGTTGAACCGGGGATCGTTACCTGTAGCCGACGGCGTCTCGCCGTTGATGCCGATGAGCAGGTAGTCCCTGGCGATGTCGGGCCAGGCGCTGGCGATCGTGCCGACGTACGCCTTGCCGTTCATATTGGAACCGTGGAGGATGACGACGGCGGACCATTTCTTGCCGTCTCCTTCCTTGTAGCCTTCCGGCGCGCGGACCGAGTAGGTCAACAGGCCATGGGTCGATCCGTCTACGATCTTGCCAGGCGCCAGCTTGGCGTGGCGGGCAAACTCCGGGGCACGGCGGCCCTGCCAGCCGTACCAACCGGGGAAGCCGTTGGTGGTTGCCGCGCCGGCGAAGGCGGCACCCTCGGTCGAAAGGTCGAACCAACCGCTGCCGGGGCGGAAAGCCTGGTACTTGAACTTGAACATGCGCCCGGTCACGGTTCCCTCAATCGCCGAGACGCCGCGCAGGGCGTAGCGCCCCTTTACCTGGTCGCCGGCTTGCTCCAGTTCCATGAGGCCGAGGTCGGTGAGCCAGAGGCCGCCGAGGTTGGCACGCTTGCTCTTGGGCGCTTCGGGGTCTGGCCGCCAACCTTGCCAGCCACCCGCCTGGCCGCCGCGAACTCTGTAGCCGCCGCGGAAGGAGTGCCCCGATTCGTCCATGGTCCACTGCGCGTCTCCGCTGGCCCGGCCCTCCTGATACGCGAAGGTCAACTTCTTGCCCTCAACCGTCCCCTTGAGGGTGAACTGCCCGGCCTGGCCGTAAGTGCCGGTGACGGCGCTGCCGGTCTGTTTCAACTTAACGATGCCGATCGACGTGCGCCATTCGCCGTTGAAGGCCCCCTCCTCTGCCGCCCGCTTGTCATCCGCCCAACATAAACCGTGCAGAACGGTCATCGTCAAGGCAGCAGTGCTGAGACAAAGCAGTTGCTTCATGGAGCGCCCCTTCAAGGAGCTGGGCAATCACACCTGAAGATTGTACGCCGGGGTAGAGAGTTAAGTTCGTAACGTGCTTGTAACGACGGAGGCGCCGAACGAGCAAGACAGCGAGAGCGTGATGCCGGGCTTTTTCATGCGCGTGGCCAGGGGTACAATCCGGGGATGCGGAAGCTGCTCAAGCGCTGGTACATCTGGCTCGGTCTGGTGCTGCTCCTGGGGCTCGCAGGGAGCGTGGCGCTTATCTACGCCACTCCTGGCCGGATTACGAAAGAGAACTTTGACCGGATACAGGACGGCATGAGCCTGGGGGACGTGGAAGAGGTTCTTGGAAAAGATTGGGAGAATTTGCAAGTTGGCATGGATGGTCTCCCTTTTAGCATGAAAATCTGGAACGAGGGCCCTGGATGGATACACGTCGGCTTCAGGGAAGGCCGAGTAGTTGGAAAAAGCATCCACTTCGCGAGCGTGCGAGAAAACTTGCACTGGTACGCCAAGAAGGGCGCGGTGAAGATCGGCGTCAGTGGCCGTGAACGATCAACACCCTATTCATCTGGCCGCTGAGTCGGGTCATTAGGCCGGCGTTTGAGGTGTGAGATGACAGGTGGCGCCCCAGAAAAATCGGCAGGACCCTTTCGAATGACTATCGCCCGCTGCTGGGCACACCGGCGGCGGGGAATGTTCGGGATCGGGCTGGCCTTCGTGAGTGCCACGGCCCTGATCGCCTGGCTCGTCTACCGACAACAACAGCGAGAACAAGTGATTGCAGACATCCGGCAATTGGGAGGCCATTACGCGGAGGGGGCGCCGAGCTTCCCCGGATGGGCCGATAAGCCCAGGGCGGTCATCGGGGACCGGGTCCTGGCTCCGTTCGCGAAGCCGTCGGAGTACAAGCTGGCGGACCTGTGGTTCAAACCGTTCACCGACGCGGACCTTGCCCGGCTATCTGTGCTTACTGATCTGACCCAGCTTGACCTGTGTGGGACGCACGTAACGGATCGCGGGCTCGCCTCCATCAAGAAACTGACCAGGTTGGAATCCCTGGAGTTGGCCTGCACCCGGGTCACTGATGCGGGCCTGGTTCATCTCAGGGGGATGGCCCAGCTGTCGCGCTTGCGCCTCGAGCAATGCGATATCACCGACGCCGGCGTCCCACATCTGCAAGCAATTCCCAGCCCCGAGATGTACGTACATCTGCAGGAAACGAAGGTAACCACGGTCAAGGCCGGAGAGTTGCGGGTCCGGCCGATTGCCAGCGGGGGCGAACTCCGGGTGGGCCAAATCCTCTTGATCCAAGGGAGTTGCACGCTAGCCGATCCAAATTACGAGCTGGATGAAATTTGCATAGACATGCTGGGAAATGAAGAGGGCTCGGATGAAGCGGCCCACTTCGGCAACGGCTCCTGTAGGCCGACGCGACGCGCGGCCTGCTGCTTCGACTTTGAGATGCGGCTTCCCGCCCCCAGGCGCCCCGGTGTTTTCAAGGTGGAGGCGACGACGTTTGCCCGGATGCAAGGTCTCAGGGCGTTCTACACCGCGGGCGTAACGCGGATTCGGGTTCTGCCCAAGGATCTTTGACCGGTACACGTCAGGGCGAATGGGCAAAGACCTAGCACTTGCGGAACGACTCGATACAGTTCCCACAAGCGCCTGATTTAGGGAGTTCCCGACAATGACCTCTGTCCCACAGAGGCAACTGTGGGCAACGCGCTCCTGACTCAGCTACCGAATGGCCGCAGGCGAACATCATGCAAGTCCTTGGTCTCAGCGGAGCGCACCTTGATGCCCGTGGCTATGACTCCCCGTTCCTGGCCCGAGGATTTGCCGATCTCGATTATTTGGTACACCAGCCCGGGCACGAGGTTCTCCAGGCGAAAGCGGCCGTCTGCCCCCGTCTTCACCAGCGCAGGGCGATGACTGGCGAGCACGTCCTCGTCCTGGCGCTGAAAGTAAATCTGCAATGCGACATCCGGGCGCGGTTGGCCGTCGTCATCAAGCAACCGGCCGCTTACCGAGCCTGCGGGCTGAAGCTGGACCGTAACAGGCCCCTTCTCGTCCCCCTGCAGCATGTGCAGACGGGCGAGGTGCCTGTGCGCATGGATGAAGATCAGGCCGCGTTTTTTTCCTTGACGCAGAGCTTCCAGCGTGAACTCCGCCCCGGCGAGGGGCTCTGGATTCCAGGTCCAGCCATAGCGAACGCCGAAGGCCTCGACCCCTGTCAATAATTGCTTATCCGGTCCCACAACCTTGCCCGCGAGCTTCGTGCCTGGATCCAGGACGAGGTTGCAAGTCACCGGTTCTCCCCGGGCGGGATTGATCCTGGCCAGGCCGTGAATATTGCCCTGGTAACTGGAAAAAGGGAATGGCGCCAGGACATTGCCCGCCTCGGCCGCGGAAAGGGATTGATCCGAGAGATAATGGAAAGCCGGATCGTGAGCGGCCATGAGCCCGGGACCCGGCAAGGCAGGCACGCGAAAGCGGCCCTCGTTGTCGGCGCGGAAGAGCGCGGTGCTGACGCGGCGCTGGCCGGCGAAATCCGGAGCATCGCGCAGGTTGGGGTTGTCTCGGAAGGCGTAATACTCGATTTCCGCGGCCACGGGTTTTCCAGTCTCCTTGTCCGTGACGCGGCCTTGCACCCAGACCCCTTTCTTCAACTCAAAATTAAGCGTGATCGGCTCCGCGCTGCCCTGCGGTTCCAGCTCCTTGATGGCAACCAGATAGGGCTGATCGGCAGGCGCCGTCGCCGTCACGAGGAGCTTATCGGTCGGCTTGCTCATGGCAAACCGGGGGATGCTGTCGATGCGATAGTGCCCATTGCGGTCGGTGAGGGTGTCATTCGGTTCAAAGTCGAAGCGGACTCTCACGCCTGGCAGCGGTTTGCCTGAATTCCGATCCTGGACCTTACCAAGGATCGGCCTGGCAGGGGCGGCCGCATGCTGGAAGGTCGCTCCATAGACCGAGAAGATCATGTCCGAGCCGGGGTGATCCGGCACAAAATACCGTTGCCCGGGCCGCGTCATTACCATCACCAAATCGGCCGCCACCGGCGACCCGCCCAGCAGTAGCATGGCGACGCGTTCGCGGCCGATGCCATGCAAATGGAAGCGCCCATCCTTGTCGGTTGTGGCATGGGCGCGAATGCCCGGCGCCTCCAGGAGACCGTCCAGCCCTTTCCTGAGGAACTTTTTCAGGTCGACCTGCCGCTTGTCGGTGAGGGCCCGGACAAGGTCGGCAAGATTGTCGTTCTGGCTTGCCGCGATGCTCAACACGGTAACCGACACGCCACGGATGGGCAGGCCTTCCAGATTGACGATGCGGCCCTGAATCGGCACATCGTCCCTGCTGAGGCAAAACGTCAAGTCCCTGGGAGCGTTGGAGCCGGTCATTTCGAACCAGTCCGGTCCATACCCTTCCGCGGCGGCCGCGATTTGCAGCGGTGCTTGACGGCCCAAAGCTAATTCGGTCGCGGACAGCACGAACTCGAATCGTCCGTCGGGGCCGCTGGCTGTCCGCTGCGCAGCCTGGGGCAGCGGCCGGATAGAGGAGTTGAGGCTATAGGCGCGGTACAACTTGGCCCCGGCGACCGGCTTACCGGCGGGATCGAGGACGCGCCCGCGAATAACGCAGACTGCCGAGGTGTTTTGACCGAGTGGAGTGCCGGGCGCGGCCGCCGCCGGCACTGCGCCTGCCGACCGGGCATCGCCGACAACGGGGCCTTGTACGGGCGGATCCTGCGCAGCCTTTGGCTGGGCGCCTGTTCCTCCCTGCAGGAACAAGCCGGCGCCGACGAGGAGACCTGTGAGCGCCAGCCCCAGGGCGATTGGCAGTTTTGTCATGAACATGGCCGGCAATCCTTTGTCCACAAGAGCAACGACCGGCGCCGCCACAACTCCGGCAATTGCCTTCCTGGTCAAGAGAAGTCCTGCCGCATGCACCGTCTCTGTCAACTTGGAGACCGGAAGGGCAGCATGCACACAAGGATCTGCCAGGAGAGAGGAAGACAGGACTGCAGACAGCAGCAGATGGCGGCGCCGCAAGCGGCGGCGCAGCGTTGCCCGCGCCTGGCCGAGACGAACCTTGAAAGTACTGAGCGGCCAGCCGAGCCGACGCGCGGCTGCTTCCTGGGTATGGCCTTCCAGGTAATGGAGCACCAGCGGTGCACGGTATTTTTCCGGTAAGCGTGCCAGTTCGTCGTCAAGAATCGTGAGCAGTTCGCGGGCCGTGATTTGCTCCAGCGGATCCGCCGCTGCCTTTACGGCAGCGCGCCGTTCGCGCGCCTGCCGGCGCCAGGCCGCCTCGCGGACTTTGAGGGCAAGGCGATAGGCCACGCCATGGAGCCAGCTGGCCAGGGAATCGCGCCAGGAAGGCGCGGCGGCCTTGCGCGCCAGCAGGAGAAAGGCGGCCTGGCAGACATCCTCGGCATCATGCGCGTTCTGCAGAACGCGCTGCGCGACCCGCAGCACCATGCCGCCGTGCCGCCGCACCAGCATGGCGAAGGCCGTCTCGTCATGACGCGTGGCGAACAGGGCGAGCAGTTCCTTATCAGAAAGCTTGTCGTGTTGCCGAGCCATTGCCAGGCGATGAATATGCCGCACCAGCGTGGAGGACTGTTCTGCTGCCATGTCGGCCCTTTCCTTTTTCGCGGGTCATCTCCGTCAGATAATCACCGCCGCCGCAGGAAATAGCCAAGCTTTTTGCCAGAAAATGGCAAGGCTTCACAACCGTCACGGCAGCGATTTCCGTGCTAGTCTTGGAATATTCCCCGGCCGAAACGCCCGAAGAAACCACTTACCTTTCGAGAGTTGCCTCATGACCTGGACGCCTTCGCCGCTGTTTCGTTCCTGCCAATCCAGCCGCCGCCGGACTCGCCGGCCTGCCTTTGAAATACTCGAAGACCGCAGCTTGCTCAGCGTGTTCACGCTGCCGCAGTCCGTGTTTATCGGGCCCAGCGCCTCGCCGCAGAGTGTGGCGGTCGCCGACTTCAACGGGGACGGCAAGCCGGATGTGGCCGTGGCGAACAACGGCAGCCACAGCGTCAGTGTCCTGCTGAACGCCGGCAACGGGGCTTTTCAGCCGCTCGCCAGTTACTTCATCGGCGGCAACCCCGTGCAGGTCATTAGCGCTGACCTCAACGGCGACAGCAAGCCCGACCTCATCGTCGTCAATAACACCAGCCCGGGGACCGTCACCGTGCTGCTCAATAACGGCGGCGGCACCTTTGCCAGCCCCGTGACCTACGCCGTCGGCAATAACCCCTCCGGCGTCGTTGCCGTCGATCTCAATAAGGACGGCTCTCCCGACCTGGTCGTGACCAACAAGACAGACAACACCGTGAGCGTCCTGCTCAACAACGGCAAAGGCGTGTTTTCGGCGACGAGTCCGGTCACCGTGCCTGCCGCGCCGCTGTCGATCACGGCCGGCGACTTCAACGGCGACGGCAACCAGGATGTGGCTATTGTCGCCAACGGCAACGCGAGCATCCTGTACGGCGACGGCGCCGGCGGCTTCAACGCCACGCAGGCCACCTTCAGCGCCGGTTTCACTCCCGGGTTCATCGCCTCGGCTGACTTTAACAAGGACGGCAAGCCCGACCTGGCCGTGGCCGACTTCTTCCCGAGCAACGATGGCGTGTCCATCCTTCTCAACACCGGGAACGGCACATTCGCGAGCGCCGTCTCTTATCACCCCGGCGCGGCACCGAGCGGCCTGGCCATCGGCGACCTCAACGGCGACGGCAACCTGGACATCGCCACCGCCGACGGCGGCTTCGCCGGCAACTACACCAGCGTGCTGCTGGGCAACGGCGACGGCACGTTCGGCGGCCTGACCAACTGGGTCGCGGACCAGCAGCCCATGGGCATTGGCATCGGCGACTTCAACGGCGACGGCAAGGCGGACCTCGTCGTCGCCAACAGCAACAGCAACGACCTGAGTTTCTTGACCGGCAACAACGACGGCACCTTCCAGGTCCCGCGCGTTTACGCGAACATCAGCAGCCCGGGCCCCGTCGTCACCGGCGACTTCAACGGTGACGGCAAGCAGGACATCATCACCGGCAACACGGCCAGCCTGACCGGCATCATCCTTACGGAAATGCTCGGCAACGGCGACGGCACCTTCCAGTCCGCCACCACGATCAACTCCGCCGTGGCCAGCCCGGCGCTTGGTCAGGCCGTGGCGCTGGTAGCCGCCGACGTCAATGGCGACGGCAAACTTGACCTGGTGATGTTCGACAGCAAGAACGAGGTGGACGTGTTCCTCGGCAATGGCGACGGTACCTTCCAGGCGCCCGCTATTTACACTGCCGGCGCCAATCCCAAGGCCCTGGCGGTCGGTGACTTCAACGGCGACGGCCATCCCGACATAGCCGTCATGAACACGCCTTCCTCGGGCAGCGGCACGGTCAACATACTGCTGAATAACGGCGACGGCACCTTCAGCGCCTTTGCTACCGCTGCCAATGCCGGCCTGACGCCCAGCGCCATCGCGGCCGCCGACCTCAACGGCGACGGCAAGGCCGATCTCGTCGTTACCAACAAGAACGGCTTCAACAGCACCGTGAGCATCCTCATCAGCAACGGCGACGGCAGCTTCAAGGCCGCGGTCGCCTATCCGGTCGACGGCGATCCGACTGCTGTGGCCACGGGCGATCTGAACGGCGACGGCATCCCGGACATTGCCCTCACCACCTTCTTCGGCAAGGGGCTCAACATTCTCCTCAACAGGGGGGACGGCACGCTGGGCAGCGCGCAGTCTTACCAGGTCGGCTCCAATCCCACCGGCGTGCTGATCGGCGACTTTACCAACGAGGGGCACGGCGACGTCCTGACGACCAACAACTTCGGCGACTCCTTGACCCTGTATCCGAACTTCGGCACCGGCCTTCTGCTGGGGGCCCTTACCTTTGCTGTCGGCGATCGTCCGGCCATGTCCGCCGCCGCGGACTTCAACGGCGATGGCTTTGTGGACGTGGTCACCAGCAACGGCAACGCCAACAGTATCGCCGTGCTGCTGAGAGCCTACCCCTTCGCGCGGCTGTCGCCTCCATCCACCGTGGGCCAGGTCGCCAGTACGCTTACCCATTCCATCGAGCATTACCAGGACTTTGTCATCAATGCCTACCAGAGCTATTTGGGCCGGACCCCGGACCAGGCCGGCCTCAACGCCTGGGTCACGCAGATGCAAAACGGCCTCACGGATGAGCACCTCGAGGCCAAGTTCATCGGCTCGACGGAGTACATCAAGAACCACGGCGGCCCCGGCGCCGGCTGGGTGACGGGCATGTATCAGGACATCCTCGGCCGCACGCCCAGCCAGGCGGAAGTCAATAACTGGGTGAACGCCCTGAATCACGGCGAGACGCCAGAGCAGGTCGCCTACGGCTTTGCCGCCAGCGCCGAGCGCGAAGGCAACCGCGTCCGCGCCGACTACCAGACGTTCCTGGGGCGCACGCCGGCGCCGTCTGAAGTGACCAGCTGGGTCAAGGCCTTCGGCAACGGCCTGACCAATGAAAGCCTCGTGGCCGGCTTTCTCGGCTCGACCGAATACTACAACAACCCGAACAAGGGCAAGGGCGACAACCTCGACTGGATCACCAGTGCCACGCTGGATGAATTCAACCGCGCACCGACGGCCGCCGAGATTGGCGCCGAGGCAGCTGCCCTGCTGCCGCCGAATCTCGGCACGGTCGCCAACCAGATCACGCACAGCGCGCAGCAGTACGCGTTGTTCGTGCTCAACGCCTACCAGCAGTACCTGGGGCGCACACCCGACCAGGCCGGCCTCAACGGCTGGGTCACGCAGATGCAGAACGGCCTGACGGATGAGCATCTGGAAGCGAAGTTCATCGGCTCGACGGAATACATCAACAAGCACGGCGGTCCCGGCGCCGGCTGGGTGACGGGCATGTACCAGGACCTTCTCAACCGCACGCCCAGCCAGGCGGAGGTCGATAACTGGGTCAATGCCCTGAATCACGGTGAAACAGCCGAGCAAGTCGCGTATGGTTTCGCCGCCAGTGCCGAGCGCGAGGGCATTGTCATTCGCGCGGATTACCAGACCTTCCTGGGCCGTACGCCCACGCAAGCGGAGGTGACTGCCTGGGTGAGTCAGTTTGCCACCGGCCTGACCAATGAGAACCTGGTCGCCGGCTTCATCGCCTCCAAGGAGTACTTCGACGCCCTGACCAAGGGCAAGAGCGACAAGACCGACTGGGTGCTCAGCGCCATCAACGATGTCCTGAAACGTTTGGCGCGGACCAGCGAGTACAACACGTGGGGCGGGACATTGCAGTAGCCTGCAACGCTTTCATTTCAGGCCGAGTTTCTTGTTCTGCGCCAATAGCTCGACTGCTTCTTTCAGTCGCCGCGCGCGTCTCCGGCTTCTTCGCGTCCATGATCCAGCCGTTTTTCTTCTAATACTTATCTATTCTCATTCGACTCCAGGGAAGAGGAGTGCGAGCCATTCCTGGCTCGCTGAAGCGCTTGCCATGTAGAGCAAGGATGAACGCGCATGACAGTGGGAAGACTCTTCATCCCCTTTTTGGAGACCAAGCGATGAAAAGGACGGTTTTCGTGACAGCGTTGCTGATCGCCATGGCGCTCAGCACCGAAGTGAAGGCGGGTGGACCGCCTCCGGTTTGCATGGTCGTTGACAAGATCGTTCTTGAGCCGGATGAAAAAGCCCCGACAAGGATCCAGGTCTGGGGAACATTCATTTTTTGCAAAGCCAATGCGACGTATGACCGCCCCGTGAGCGGCTATTTGTACTACACCGCCGAGAAAGGCAAGGAAGACGCTAGTCGCAAGGAATGGGCGAAGCTGCAAAAGCTGGTCGCCGACAAGCACATTGTGGCCTGGGGGAGCTGCGGCCGCCCGAAAGTAGACGGTCATCTCCGCGAGGCCACGGAAAACCCAAAGTCGCCGCTATTGTTCCCACTTGGTGAGAACGAAATTTTCACCAATGGGGACGTCTATGAGCGCGATTTCCCCGCGGCGAAGAAACTCCTGGGCAAAGCGGCGCTCAGAACGCCTAAACAGTAGATTTGAGCCCTGCTGACCGGGTTGCTGTTCGTGCTACCGGATCGCATTGAAGTATTCGGTTGAGCCGACGACCAGGACGACTGCATCATCGGGGGACAGGCCGTGCTGCATGGCCGTAACGAATGAGGTCAGGCTGCTCGAATCGGCATCGCGGTGCAAGAACTGGCGATAGTAGCTGCCCACGAGATTCGTCTCGTTTTCGCTGCTTTGCAGGATTGCTTGCGCGACCGCTGCGGGAGATCGACCCGCGGCCAGGGCCTGGGCCCAGCCTTGAGCGCCCGCGGCATCGAGGTCGCGATTGAGGATGGCGTGATAGAAGGCTTGCAGCAGGCTGGCGCCACCCCCGCCATGAGCGGCCACATATTCCGGCGCCCCGAGAATGCCGGCCTGTAAAGCGAAGCTGGTCCCACCATGGCTCAGGAAAGCGAGCCAGGTCTGCAACCCTTGCGAGTCGGCGTTACGCTGCAAATATTGTTCATAGAACTGGTTGATCAGGTTGGTGCGGTATTCCGGGCTGTTTTCAAGGGCACGGGTGAAGTCGGTCCGGCTCACGCCCTGCTGGAGAAGCCTCGACCAGACCAACATGCCTACCGGATCAGGCTCCCGATGCAAAAGATCCAGGTAGGCGAGCTCGATAAACGGCACATTGCCGGTATCGATTGTATCGACCAGGGGGGCGGTTGCAGTGCCCGTGCCGCCGGTCAGGCTGTTGTGGATGGAGACGCTAATCGTGAACTGGCCGCCGTGCACGCCGGACGCATACTGATGGCTGCCGAGAACATAAAAGGCGCCGGCACCGCCGACAATGCCTGCGCTGGTCGTGCCGTCGCCCCAATTAATCTCGGCGGTGAACTGGCTGCTCGTAAGATTCTGTCCCGGCTCGCTGAAGGTGGCGATCACGCCGTTAACGCGCGGCGGGATCTGGGCTCTCGCTGTGACGGTAATAACCGGCGGCTGTGCCGGGGGTGGTACGCTCGAAAGCACCAGCTTGTGGATTTGATTTGTCCCGGCGTCGGCGAGCCAGAGGTTGCCGTCCGGACCGGAGGCAATCTTCCCGGCGATGCCTTGAACCTCAAGCATGTTCCCTTGAGGAGTGACCTCTCTCAGCGCGCTGACCGGGCCGATGGTGGCAAAATCCGTCAACCACAGATTTCCGTCCGGACCGGGCGCCAGGTCGTTGACGTAGTCATTGAAGCCGAGTCCACCGACTGCACTCACGTTCGGTGGAACAACCCCGGACACGGAGATCGGCACCGGTCCGTGGGCCGTGAGATACCAGAGATCGCCGTCCGGGCCTGGAACGATGACGTCGTACGGCGAGAAAGCCGCGGGCACGGCGAACTCCGTGATGTTGCCCGCCGTCGTTATTCGCCCGATCTTGAGGGCGCCCCCTTCCGTAAACCACAAATTGCCGTCGGGCCCGGCCGTGATTCCCCCCGGCAGACTGTCCTTGGTGGGTATGGCAAATTCGGTGATAAGCCCCGCGGGAGTGATCCGCCCGATCTGGTTTGCTGCTGTCTCGGTAAACCAGAGATTGCCGTCGGACCCGGTAACGATAGCCATGGGCGAGCTATTCGCTGTGGCAATCGCGAACTCCGTAACGGCGCCGTCGGTGGTGATGCGGCCGATGCGATTGCTCCCGGATTCCGTGAACCAGAGAGCCCCGTCTGGACCGGCCGTAATGTGTTCCAGTTGACTCTTGGGCGTTGGCACTGCGAATTCTGTAATGGTCCCATTCGTGGTGATGCGACCGATTTGATTCGCTGCCTGCTCGGTGAACCACAGGTTCCCGTCAGGGCCGGCGGTTATACTCAGGGGCAGGCTTTGCGCGGTGGGAATGTTAAAGTCTACAATGGTCGTCGGCACAGTACGTTCTTCCAGCGCCTCCAGACTCGGGCAAGCATGTCGGCCAGCCTTGGCAGCAGATGATCTGGTTCGCGCGCGTCGAATCCACGTGAACATGTGTGAAAAGCTCCTGTCCCTGCGTTGGGAAAACTCCCTCTTATGTAATCCTGCAAAACCAACTTGAAAGGTTACAAGATTTTGCGCCGAGCCTAGAAAACCGCCGAAATATTGTCAAGGAGCGTTGCCGCAGCACCGCCAATAGGCAGCAGCAGCGCAAACGGCGCAGGGAGGATCAGCCACACAAAATTAGCCTCTCCCGCATGGGCGAACCTGGTAGCCCTGGGCCATGGTCGTGAACTGGGTTATCTGCTCGGCTTGCCAGCCGTCGTCGCGGCCGAACTCAACGGCCATGAGCTTCGCCACCGCGGGCGCCATGGCGAGGGCCGCTTTCGCGTTGAGGAAGAGGGCGCGGGTGCGGCGCGAGAGGACATCGTCCACCGTGCGGGCCATCTCGTGACGCACAGCCCAGACGACCTGGACCGCCTGGATGGGCAGCGCGGGATGGAGTTGGCGACCCAGTTCGGGCGCCGTGGCTATCAGCTCCTGAAGGGCCGGGGCGTCGGAGCCATAATAGCTGAGGTCGCCGAACGGTGCGGCGTGCGGGTGGTGGCCGTGGATGTTCAGCGTTTTCGTCAGGCAAGGGCGCTCGTCCAGCTTCGCCAGCATGGCGGCCTGGTCCACGCAGTCCTCGGCCATCTTCCGGTAGGTCGTCCACTTGCCGCCGGCGATGGTGAGCAGGCCGGATTTGGCCACCTGGATCGTGTGCTCGCGCGGCAGGGCGGCCGTGCTCGCCGCCTCGGCCTTGACCAGCGGCCGGATTCCCGCAAACACGCTGAGGATATCGGCGCGCGTCGGATGCCTGGCCAGATAGCGCGAAGCGGTGTCGAGGATGAAGTCGATCTCTTCTTCGAGGGCGACTGGTTCCAGGCTTACGTTTTCAATGGGCGTATCGGTCGTCCCGATCAACGTGTGCTGGTGCCAGGGGATAGCGAACAGGACGCGCCCGTCGCTGGTCCTGGGAACCATGATCGCGGAGTCGCCCGCCAGGAAGGAGCGCTCCAGCATCACGTGGACGCCCTGGCTCGGCGCAATCATCGCCGGAGCGGCCGGGTCGTCGATCTTGCGAATGGCATCGCTGAATGCGCCCGTGGCATTGATGACGCAGCGGGCGCGCGCCGTGTGCTGCCGTCCGGCCTCCTGGTCGGTGAAGACGATGCCGTCCACGAAACCGTCGGCGTCATGCGTGAGCCCGACGACAGGGGCGTAATTGAGCAGCACGGCGCCCTGCTCTTCGGCGGTTTGGGCCAGGTTGATCAGCAGTCGGGCGTCATCGAACTGACCGTCGTAGTAGATGACGCCGCCGCGCAGTCCTTCTTGCTCGAGATTCGGGATGCGGGCGAGCACCTCTTCCCTGCCAAGATGGCGTGACTTGCCGAAGCCGTAGCGGAAAGCGAGCAGGTCGTAGACCTTCATGCCGATGCCGTAGAAGGGCGCTTCCCACCAGGAGTAGTTGGGCACGACGAAGGCCAGGTCATGGACGAGGTGGGGAGCGTTGTGCCGGAGAATGCCGCGCTCCTTGAGCGCTTCCATGACGAGGGAGACGTTGCCCTGCTGGAGATAGCGCACGCCGCCGTGGACCAGCTTGGTGGAGCGGCTGCTCGTGCCTTTGCCGAAGTCGCTCTGCTCGACGAGGCAGACCGAGTAACCCCGCGCGGCGGCATCAAGGGCGATGCCGACGCCGGTCGCCCCGCCGCCGATCACGGCGATGTCCCAGAGCCCGTCCCCGGCGGTAAGCTGTCGAACGGAAGTATCGCGATCCATGGCAATGCGGCCTCTCAGCGGCTGAGCAGTCTGCCACTCTTGATGTAGACATGAGGAAGATCTTCGCTGACGCCGAAATCGATTGCCAGCGGCGCGATGACGATCGTGCGCACCTGCAGCCGCATTACCGCCAAGCGATAGAGCGGCTCACCGGCCTTCCACGGCCTCAGCTGCAAAGCATTAAGAATTTGTTTGAAAGCCAATCGGAACGCCTTGCCCTGACCTCGACGACTAGCGATGCGCTGAAGCCGCCGTAAGGAATCATCGACGTTTTTGGAATGATGAATCTCGTATCTTTGGTCCCCATTATCCGGGTTCGGCATCGCTAGGCCTTTTTTGCTTTGCGCTTGCGCTTTTGCGATTCTTCCCGATCAATGGCTTCCAACTCTGTTAACAGCTTCTCGGTAGGGTACATCGGTTCGTCAACATCCGTGTACCTTGCCAAATCAGCAGCCGTAAAACTTTTGCGCACCTTGGCGTAAATCGTCTTGAGATCATCGCCCTTCTTGATGCGCAGAGTGCGGATTGCAGCATCGTTTCGCCTGGCCATAATCGTGCTCCTGGATGACCAAGTTCTCATTCCACCCGCTATTCTAACTGATGGAACGGCGGCATTCGAGAAAAGTTTGCGCACCAGTCAGGCGTGTGCGGCTAGGGCGCTTGCCGCCTGGGCCCTGCTCCTGGCGATGTCGCGCAGCGACGCCGCGAACTGGGGAAAGTCCTTCAGGGCCCGGTTGAAGTCGCCCTGCTCGAGGATGAAAAGATCGCAGGGCGTCAGGGCGCGGATGGTGGCGGCGCGCGGTTGCGACAGCAGCAGGCTCATCTCGCCGAAGAAATTGCCTTCCGCCAGGGTAGCGATGCGCTTGCCGGTCTTGTCGATCACCTCGACCTGGCCCCGGCAGATGGCGTAC
>DASZFN010000949.1:0-3317 GCA_035939715.1 Gemmataceae bacterium
CCGGCTCCCAACGACTCTACCCTCCCCGGCTCCTTCTCACACCCACCCGTGACCGCAATCACGAGCACCCAGCCCGCAACCCGCGCATACTCCAAACAGGTTCCCAGGAACCGGTAGGAGCTGTGTCCCTGCACCGATCTTTGATATTGCAAATTGCAATAGAATGCCGGTGATCTAAATCACACTCGCGTTCAAACATGCACGCATCCGTTTGAATACAAAAGTTTTACCCGATTTTTTATTTGCACGCATCCGGCCGGTCCACCCGGCACAAAGTGGAACGCAAGTGCTGAAAGCTAACGGCTGATAGCTAAAAGCCGCTCCTCGCAACTTCGCTTCCCGGCGCTTCGTCCATACTGGTAGAGAAGTTATCCCGCACTTGAACTTCTGCAAAACCCTCCAGCGAGAGGGGCCGGATTATGACTGACTTAAAGAACATTGCCGGTGACGACGACGCACGCCTCATTCCCATGTGGTCCATCGTCATCGCCATCGCCGCCTTCGTCGGCGTCGAATACTACTTCTGGATGATCCTGCCCGACCAGCGCCATCATCCCGGGCCTCCGCTGGGCTTCCGCATCTACTTCAACGTCTCCTGGGGACTGCTGGCCTCGCTCTACTTCCTCATGATCGGCTACGTCAGCAAGGACGCGCCGCGCCGATCCATGAGCGCCCGCTTCTGGATGCTCATCTGCTTCGTCATGCCCGGCGGCATCGGCGCCGTCCTCTACTTCCTGCTCCGCCAGCCGCTCGTCTCCCGCTGCCCGGCCTGCAGCACCTTCGTCCAGAGCGACTTCCACTTCTGCCCCCAGTGCAACTACCAGCTCATGGCCAGCTGCGGCAACTGCTTCCGCAGCGTCCGCGCCACCGATCAGTTCTGCACCCGCTGCGGCCACGAACTCGCCTCCGACCACTTGCCGGCCCGCCTCCGCGTCATGGGCGATTAGGGCCATCCCCGACCCGCCAGGAGGGCAACGCCAGGAGCGCAACCGATGACAGCCGCCAGCCCAGCTCCCTACAATCGACCCGGGATGTCCATCTCCGCCCTCATCATCGACGACGAGCAACTGGCACGGGAGGAGTTGAAATACCTCCTCGACACGCTGGGCGGCGTCAACGTGGTGGCGCAGGGCACCAACGGTATCGAGGCCGTCGACCTGATCGAAGAACACCATCCCGACCTCGTCTTCCTCGACGTGCAAATGCCGGGTTTGGATGGGTTTGCGGTCCTCCAGAAGCTTAAGGAACGGCTCCAGAACAAGGCCCGGGCCGGGATGGACGACGAGGGTCTCCCGCAGATTGTCTTCGCCACCGCCTACGACCAGTACGCCGTACGGGCTTTTGACGTGAACGCCGTCGACTACCTGCTGAAGCCCTTCGATCGCAGCCGTGTGGAACAGGCCGTGGAGCGGGCCCGCGGACGCATCGCCGGCGGTCCGGCAACGGCATCCGATACCCAGATCGACGCCCTGCTGCGCCTGCTGAACCGCGCCCAGCCCAACCACCAGCCGGCCAAGCTCATCGTCCAGGCCCAGAGCCGCCTGCTGCTCGTCGATCAGGCCGAGATCTGCTACGCCGCCATCGACGAGGGCGTGATCCGGGTGGTCACGCAGAACTTCGAAGGACAGTCCAAGTGCCGCACGCTGGAGGAGCTGCTCGAGGTGCTCGACCCGGCCGTCTTCTGGCGC
Organism: Gemmataceae bacterium; assembly: GCA_035939715.1. Lineage (GTDB taxonomy): Bacteria > Planctomycetota > Planctomycetia > Gemmatales > Gemmataceae > DASZFN01. Next base: position 1,689 of record DASZFN010000949.1, read on the forward strand.
GCTCATCGGGGCTTCGTGGTCAACATCAACCAGATCCGCGAGGTGGTGCCCTGGTTCAAGTCGAGCTATCAGCTCCGCATGAACGACAAAAAGCAGACAGAGATCCCCGTCAGCCGTTCACAGACCAGGCGCTTGCGCGAGCTGTTCAAGCTTTAGTCGTAACGTTCGAAGATGATCTGCTTGCGGTGCCAGCCGTATCCTGCGAGCTTCTCACGCACCCCCGCGACCATGTTGTTCAAGCCGCAGATGTAGGAGTGGATGTCGAAGGAGAGCTCCGTTGCGGGCGTTCCGGGCGGAACAGGTTCGATCGGCAGAGTCTGTCCCAGCCGCGCGGCGCGCTCTTCCACGATCCTGGCCACGTGCTCCTGGACGTATCCGCGCAAGCCGGTCCAGCCGTCGCCGGCGCGGCTTAGCGTCGCCAAGTAGTGAAAGTTCGGCTTGCGAGCCGCGAGTGCTTCAAGCTCGGCGTGGTAGTAGAGCTCGGATTCGTGGCGCGTTCCGTAGACCATCCAGATCTCTTTGCCGTTGCTTCGATCGGGCCCGTTCTCGGGAAAGAGCCACTGCGCAAAACCGCGCATGGGCGCGATACCGGTTCCGGTGGAGATGAAGATGGAGTCGGTCAACGGCTCTTTCAGGATGAAGTGACCGTGGGGACCATGCAAAGTGATCTTGCCGCCGGGCGGCAGATCGCTCAGGTCGGCCAGGTGATTGGAGAAGAATCCGCCCTCAACGCGATTGACGCAGAGCTCGAAGCGGTTTGCGCGCGGTGCGGATGCAATTGAGTAAGCCCGCGTCTGCTGCTTGCCATGGGCGTCCATTGCGACGGTGGAGACGAACTGTCCCGAGGTGAAAGGAAAGCTGTCCAACTCGTCAATTACAAATTCGAAGTGGTAGCACTGCGCCGATTCGGAGATACACTCTTTGCTCTCGAGGCGAGCCGTATACAGCTTTCTTTCCAAGGCAACACTCGCGGACAGACGGGATGGGCCCTTGCAGGGGCTGGAGGCAGTATTTCACGGCTGGCCACGGCACTGGCAAGAACTCGGTTCGCGAGCAGCCTTCCTGGCCGACGAGGCACGTAGAGAGCTCGATCAAGCTGCCGACGAGATTCCGCGGTTTGCAGCGACCCACTGGGCGTGGCCGCTGGTGGCGTTGAGACACGAATCGACGAAGGAGCGATAGATGTTCTTCCAGTCGTATCGCCGGGTCACCAGATCGCGGCCAGCCTCGGCGAGCCTCATTCTCAGTTCCGTATCGTGATACAGGCGGAGGATGTGATCCGCCGCAGTCGCAGCGTCGGAGTAGACCAGCACCTCCCGTTCGGGTCGCGCCTCAATTCCGCCGAGCCCGAGGGACGAGGTTACGCAGGGCAGTCCGAGGGCCAGGTATTCCAAAACCTTGTTTTGAATCCCCGCCGCGGCGCGCACCGGGCAAACCCCGCAGAAGGCGCCGTCGACGCCTTCGAAGATGTGCTCCAGGCGACCGGTTAACTCGACACCTTCGTATTTCGCGAAGCTCCGGCGAACAGGTTCGGTTACATTGCCCGCGATGCGGAAAACGACGGGCGCCTTGGCGCGCACAGCGGGAAGAATATTGCGAATGAAGTAGTGGCAGGCATCCTGGTTTTGA
>DASZFN010000950.1:0-11010 GCA_035939715.1 Gemmataceae bacterium
CGAGCCCGTGAAGGTAAAGAGTCGCGGAAAAAGCATCCGGCAAAGCGGTGAGGAATAGTCGCCGTCGTAGCCCAGGACCTTCAGCGCGAGCATTTATGCAAAAGAATGTTGAATGAATCTGCTTCTCTCAAGCACTACATAGTCATGAGGACGTGAGACAAACCATCGCCCGCGCAGCGGGCGCAGGCAGCCAAGCGCATGAATGATCTCAGCCAGAAATTGCAGCGCCTCGCGCTGCTCCCGAATGGTGGAGACGCTTCCGATGGGGAATTGCTGCAGCGCTTCCTGCACAACCGCGAAGAAACGGCTTTTGAAGCCCTGGTGCGCCGGCATGGGCCAATGGTGCTGGGCGTGTGCCGGCGTGCCCTGCACGACCAGCAACTGGCCGAGGATGCCTTTCAAGCCACCTTCCTCATTCTCGTAAGGAAGGCTGGATCGATCCATAAGCGTGAAGCAATCGCCAGCTGGCTTTACGGCGTGGCCTACCGCACCGCGGCCCGGGCCCGGCGGGTGCTGTCCCGGCGGCGGGCCAAGGAGAGGCCGATGCGTGATTTCCCCAGTCCCCAACCTCCGGAGACTTCGCGGCAAGATCTGGGTCTGATCCTCGATGAGGAACTGCTGCGCTTGTCGGAAATCTATCGGACGCCGGTCGTCCTCTGTGACCTGGAAGGCAAAACACGCAAACAAGCGGCGCGGCTGGTCGGCTGTCCGGAAGGAACGCTGTCTACGCGCCTGCTGCGGGCTAGGGCGTTGCTTGCGCGGCGACTCAAGCGCCGGGGCGTGGTGCTGGCTGCCGGATCCCTGAATTGGTTCTCTCCCAGCATGAGGCATGCGCCACTGTTTCGTCATCTTTGCTGGCCAGCACGGTGCGCGGCGCCGCAAGCACGGCGTTCGGTCAGACGGCCGGCGCGATCTCACCGCATGTGGCTGCCTTGACGGAAGGAGTGCTGAAAACCATGATCTGGACCGTGGTGATAAAAGTGGCGGCCGTGGTACTGAGCGCAGGTCTCGTCTGCACGGGATTGGCGCTGCCCGCCTTTCATATGCCGGCCCGTGCGCCAAACCCGTTCGAAGGCCCGGACCCTCAGCCATCCGCGCAGCAACCGGCGCCGCCAACCGATCCCGTTGCTGATGCACTGCGCAAGAGATTGACGGCGCGGATAACGCTGGACAAAGGGATCGATCAGAACACGCCTCTCAAGGATGCTATGGAGTTCCTGGCCGACCGATATGACCTGAGCTTCACCGCGGACACCAACCGCTTCAAGGCCGATCGGGTTGACCGGGTAGAAGACCTGCCGGTTGGTCTCCCCCCGCTCTTCCACGTGCGCCTGGCGACAGTGCTGCAAAGGCTAGCCAAACAGGTGAATGGTCTTTGCTTGATGTCAGGGACGAAGGTCATTCTCGTTCCGGACGACGAAAAGATCGTGAAGAACTTGCTTGACAGAGGATACATGCACTTGCCTCCAAGCCTTCCGGACGAGGAGGCTCAGAGCAAGGTATTCGCACTGCTTACCACCGCCTATCATGAGACCATGCCTCGGTTGCGCTCCGGCAGCGGCACGGGGACTTTCGAATCATACGTTCAGCGCGCGACTGACAAAAATCCTCAGTTGAACACGCGAGCAGCGTTCCATCTCGATTTCGACCATAAGCGGTATTATCTCGATCTGAAGTATAACCACAGCGATAGGTTCACCAGGCGGATCATCATCTGCGACAATTCGGCTGTCTATTCGAGCAGCTTTCTCCCCGGCGGGGGATTTGGCATGCGTACTTGGGGAGATGTCGCGGAACCGAACCATGGACGCAAGGACAACGAGTTCCATCAGGATCCCAGCCAACTAACCAAGCCGTTATTCAATGTGGACAAATGGATCAACACAACGGGGGAAAAGATCCGCATCGAAGAACTCCCTGAAGGGGGCTACACAATCCACGTCCAACATGAAAACTTGCATGAGTCCTGCACGGCCCTTAAGAAATTCGATTGGCATGTCAGCAGCTATAAAGTCGAGGTCGAAAGACAACAAGCATACGTCCAGGAAACGAAGTCTAGCTGGAAAAAGGTTGGCGATGTCTGGTACGTCGCGAGCATTGAAGAGACACGCAAAGGCGGGGCCTACCGAGAAAGCTACCGTTCCGTGCTTCGCTTTGACGACTTCAAACCCAACGTGGCCATTTCTCCCAAGTTATTCCATCTCTCCGCTCTGGAGTTGCCAATAGGGGCGCGGATTTTTGATCGACGGGAGGATGCGCCAAACCAAGCTTATTTGTACCGCGCCATCCCGGAGGATGAATCGCGCCGCTACTTCGACATGGAAGCGGAGCTGGAAAGCTTGCCGGCGCGGTGAGCCGTAAGCAATCAATTTGCGGGATTGTCTCTTCACTTTCCCTCTACAGCGCCCGCTCGTCGAATACGAATTCGATCCGGAGTCACGGTAATGATCGCGCTTCCGTGCAAATCGTCGGCATGATGCTGCAGGAGTTCCTGCATGGCCGCGATTTGTGCATCCACGGTCAACTCAACGAAACGCACAATCGTGCCATGCGGCAATCCCCGAACAAAAATCAGCTCGCCGAAGTCCTTGTCTTGAGTAAGCAGAATTCTCTGCTCTGCCAAGGCCAGCGCCAACAGTGCTGCGTCACTCGCCCGAGCATCGATCTGCACGGCGGAAACGACTTCATGCCCGCCAGCGGCAAGGGCCGACTGCAAGGCGTGAGAAGATGAACAGACATCAAGCAAGAATTTCACGGGGCCTTCGAGGTAACCAGTCGATCCTGAATCTGCTCGCCTGTGAGGGAACGATGGGCATAGGCCAGGCACGCCTGAATGTCGAGCGGTTCCAGAAAAGGAAACTCCTGCAAGAGCCGCTCCGCGGTATCGCCTGCGGCCAACATGCCGAGCACGTGCTCAACCGCTATGCGCATGCCGCGGATGATCGGTTTGCCGCCGAAAATAGCCGGGTCGATGGTGATACGGTTCAACAACTCTTGTTCGGTCATGCTCCGCTCCATTAGGCATCAGGGGGAATGAGGTGCAGTGATTCTCTTCATGCTATCAGAAGAGCGCTTGCAAGCATGAAATTCCGCACGATCGCCATGCGCGGCATGGCAGCGCAGCCGTTGATAGAGGTTTGCTGGGCTCTGCTCTTGAGAAGCGTAGTCGCCTGCCGATGAGACATCTAAGGTGTCTTGCCGGCCTGGCCTCGGGTCCGAGGCGAAAGGAACAAACCCCATGGTGCGTCCATACGTGTCTAAAGGAAGAGTGCAGCTGCTGCCGCTGTCTCTTGGGGCCATCTTGTTCCTGGCAGCCGGCCGGGCGGGCGTGGGGGCACAGTCCACTGCCACGGGCCGGGACACTAGCGCTGTTCCGGCCGGGCAAAGCATGACGCTGAATCTGGCGGAGTGCTTGCAACTGGCGTCGCAGCGCCAGCCGCGCGTGGCGGCCCAGCGTGCCAGCCTGGCCGCGGCGGAGGACGGCAGCCAGGCTCTGGAGAATCTGCAAATCCCGACCGTGCTGGTTCCCGATCTGCCGTTCCGCCGCAAGCAAGCCGCTCTCGGCGTGTCGGCCGCCGCCGCCGGCGTGGAGCAGGCGGAACATGAAGCCGCCTACGCCGTGACCCGTACCTATTTCACGGTCCTTTACGCCCGCGAACAGGAGCGCGTCGCCCAGAGTATCGCCGAGCGGCTGACGGCCACGCGCGATTCCGCCAAACGCTCGCTGGATGCCGGCGCCCGCGACGTCTCCGCCGCGGATGTCAATCGCGCCTCGATCTTCTTGAACCTGGCCCGGACACGGCGCACGCAGGCCGGCCAGGGAGTGAAACGCGCCCTGGTGGCCTTGAAGGAGGCGATCGGCTTGCGGCCGGAGGAGGGCCTGGAAGTTCCAGCCAGCCAGCTCCCCGATGTCGACGTGCGTCCGGCACGCGTGGAGATTGTCGCCCAGGCCGTGTCCCGGCGGGCAGAACTGATTCGCGCCGGCGTCCTGGTTGACGTGACCTGCCTGGAAGCGGACGCCCAGGGCACCAGGCATCATAAGCGCGTGGAGACGTTTGCCGCTGGCTCGGACATTCACGGCGTGCAGGTGTCCCAGGGAATTCAGAATATGGAGTACCGGCCGGGAGCGGTGCCTCCCGAGATGCCCAGCCTGCTCGTCGGTTCCCGTGCGGATCGCGTCAAGCGGGCTCAATCTTTCCATGCCAGGGCCCAGGCGGTGGCCGAGACGGCGCACAACCTGGTCGTGCTGGAGGCGGAGGACGCCTTCCTGCGCTGGGAAGAAGCCTCCCTGCAAATCCCGGAGGCCCGCGAGGCTTCCAACGCGAGCGAGAAGTTGGCCGACGATGTCAGCAAGGACTTCACTGCCGGGCTCAGAGTCAAGGTGGAGGATGTAATCAATGCACGCGTGCTCGCATCGCAGGCTCGCGTACAGTACAATGATTTCCTCTACCGGCAGATTCTTGCCCTGGCCGACCTGGAGCGGATTACCGGCGGAGCTTTCAATGCCCGGTTGGCAGAGGCCGTGCCGGCTCAGCCGGCCGCAGCCCGCGGGCAGCGTTAGCAAATAAGCGATGGCTCTCTAGTCCTTGCCGGCCTATCGCCAAGGGCATCGCTTCGCGCATGTTCATGTCATCTTCACTCCTCTGAGCACGCCACTTTTCCGCGATTGAGCGGCCCCACATTTGCATTGTCTTGGTTGACCGTGTAAAAAGGGCTACTATGCGCACAGCGCCGAATACTTAGGGAATAAGGCCTCACATGGGATAATCGCTGTGGCTGCTAACACTTTCCCGGACGGATTATGGAGAACGGCAATGGTTCCAGGTAAAACTTGGTTTCCCCGACGGCGCTTGCTTCTGTTCATCTGCGCCTTGACAATTCTAGTTGTGCCGGCCCTGGCGGGACATGCACGACAGGCGAAGATCGACCTCCTGCGCATCGGCAGCAGCGGCAGCCTGACCTCGGAAAAGAAAGAAGAATCGGCCCAGGAAACGTTGAAGGCGTTCATCCAGGAAGAAACCGGCCTATCCAACGAGATCGTGCGGCTCAAAGATTGGCGCGAGCTTAGCGACAAGATGGTCAAGGGCGAATTACACCTGGGCGTGTACCAGGGTTACGAGTTTGCCTGGGCGCAGGAGAAGCAGCCCCAGCTCAAACCGCTGGCCCTGGCGGTAAACGTGTACCGCTATCCAGTGGCCTACGTGGTGACGCAGCGCGAAAGTGCGGCCAAGGACATTGCCGGCCTCCAGGGGCAATCCATCTCCATTCCCGCCGGTGTGCAACGCTTCCTGCGCTTGTTCGTGGAACGCGAGAGTCAAAAGACGGGCAAGAAGCTGGAAGAGTTCTTCTCGAAGATCACGGCCCCCGAGAATGTCGAGGATGCCCTGGACGACGTCGTGGACGGCGTCGTGCAGGCTTCCGTGGTCGATCGGGCTGCCCTTGAGGCGTACAAGCGCCGCAAGCCCGGCCGTTTCAAGAAGCTGAAGGAAGTCGCTCACTCACAACCGTTTCCGCCGCCGCTCGTGGCCTATTATGGCGACGCTCTGGACGAGGTTACGCGCGAGCGCTTCCGGCAAGGGTTGCTCAACGCCAGCCAGAAGGACAAGGGCCAAACCATGTTGACGTTGTTTCGGCTCACCGGTTTTGAAGGGGTCCCCGAGGACTTTGACAAGGTGCTGACCGAGACGCGCAAGAACTATCCCCCGACCAGCCCCACGACCAAGTAAGCCGGCAGCGGAGAACGCACGTAACCATGTTCTTTGGATTTCTTGGCCGCCTGGTGCGGCGCGGCTGGCCTCTATTCCTGATCGGCTGGGGAGCGCTCTTGCTTGCCTGCCGGCTCATGGCGCCGCCCTGGAGCGAAGTCGCTCAGGACAAGGAGTTCGATCTTCTGCCCACCGACACGCCCAGCCGCCGCGCGGCCGAGATTTTCGCCAAGGCCTTTCCGGAAGAACAAACCGCCAGCAACATCGTCCTCGTCCTGCACCAAACCGGCGCGCCGCAACTGGAGCGCAATCTCAAGTTTATCGAAGACGTTCTCGAGCCCGGCCTGCGGCGCATTGCCGATGCGGAAGGGGGCTTGGCCAGCGAGGTCGCGCCTTCCGATGAACCTCTCTTTGGCGACCAAGGCGCACCGTCCGCCGAGCCAAAGCGGCGCTCGATCATTGCGCGAATTCGGACGCCTAATGCGCCGGGTCTGGGCGCGTTGCTGATCAGTGAAGACAAGCAGGCGCTGCTGGTGTTGCTCGAGTTGACGACCGATTTTCTTGCCAAAGGGAATTGGCCGACCATCGCCAAGGTCGAGGAACTGGTCGAGGATTTGCGGCAGCAGCGGAAGGTGCCGGCCGGCCTGGATATCGCCGTGACCGGCAGTGCGGCCATCGGCCGCGATCACTCGCTGGCGCAGCTTCAGAGCGCCCGCGCCACGGAGTATCTGACCCTGATCCTGGTGATCGGGCTGCTGGTCCTGATTTACCGGGCGCCGCTGCTGGCCATCATTCCGCTGGCGACGGTGTATCTGGCGGTGCAGATTGCCATCAACTTCCTGGCGATCCTCGCCGGGGCAGGTGTGCTCACGCTTTTCGAAGGCGTGCAAATCTACATCACCATCCTGGCTTATGGGGCCGGTGTGGACTACTGTCTGTTCTTGACGGCGCGGTACAAGGAAGAGCTGGACAGCGGGACGCCGCCTGCGGATGCGGTTGCCGGTGCGGTTCGCCATACCGGCGCAGCTCTGCTGGCGAGTTCGGCCACGGTAATGTGCGGCATCGCCATGATGATGTTCGCGCAATTCGGCAAGTTCCGCGAGGCCGGCTTCGCCATCCCCCTGAGCCTGCTGCTCGTGCTCTGTGCCACCCTGACGTTCAGCCCCTCATTGCTGCGCCTGGCCGGCCGCTGGGCCTTCTGGCCGCACCGGCTGCGCGGGTCCTCCAGCGGCGCAGCCCTGCCTGCGCCGGCGACCGCCGCCGCGCCTGCACGCGCACCAATACTCGCGCGTTTGTGGGACGACGCCGGCCGACTGTTGCTGCGCAGGCCGGGAACGGTGTGGTCGATTACCGTGGCGCTCATGACCCCTTTCGCCGTCGCAGCCGGCCTTTTCTATAACCGTCTCAGTTATGATTTGATCGGCGATCTGCCGGCCGATGCCCCCAGCGTGGCTGGCACCCGCATCCTGCAAGAGCATTTTCCTGCCGGCATCATTGGCCCGGTCACGGTCTTGCTCGTGAACCCAGCGGTTGACTTTGGCACGCCGCAGGGGCGTGAACTGGTGGGCCGGCTAAGTGACCGGTTACGCGAGCAGAAGGAGCAATTGGGCCTGGCCGACATCCGCAGCCTGATCGCACCCCTGGGGATTACCCCGGCCGCGGAACACCCGTTCGCTCGCTCCAACATACCCGAGGAGACGCGCCGCGAGGCGCTGGACCGTGCGGCCCTCGAACACTACACCTCGGCCCTGGGGGAACGATCCCGCACGTGCACACGTTTCGAGCTTGTGCTCACGCAGAGTCCGTTCGCGCACGGGAGCGTTGAGGATCTTGATCGCATCGAGCGGACGCTCGACACGGCTCTGCCCGCGGAGTTGCGCAACAGGTCGCAACTGCATTTCCTCGGCACAACCGCGAGCGTCCGCGACCTGGCGACGGTGATGCGCCAGGATCGGACGCGCATCGAGCTGCTGGTGCTGGCCAGCGTGCTGGTTGTGCTGATTTTGCTGTTCCGCAGCCTGGCCGTCCCGCTTTACTTACTGGCGAGCGTGCTCTTCAGCTATTATGCGACGCTGGGCGTAACCTTCCTCCTGTTCTGGTCGCTCGATCCACACGGCTTCGCGGGCATCGACTGGAAGGTGGCCATATTCCTGTTCACCATCCTGATTGCCGTGGGCGAGGACTACAACATTTTCCTGTTGACGCGCGTCCATGAGGAGCAGCGCCGGCACGGGGCGCTGGGGGGCATCACGGCAGCGCTGACGCGGACCGGCCCGATCATCTCCAGTTGCGGCATCATCATGGCCGGCACGTTTGCTTCTCTCATGGGCGGGTCATTGACGGAAATGAAGCAACTCGGCTTCGCCCTGTGCTTCGGCGTCCTGCTCGATACCTTCGTGGTCCGGCCAATCCTGGTGCCGGGCTTTCTGATTTTGTTTTACAGCGGCCGTCTGACTCTGTTTAGTCGCGGGCGAGCTCCTCAAGCAGCCGAACCGGCCGGCCAAGTTCTTTCGCAACAGCCGATGGAGCGGCGCTAACACGTCCTGCCGGGCCAGAGACTATCCGGACAAGCCCTGGAACGCTACAACGGCTTCATGTTGAGCATCCGCTGACGGCGGCAGGGGTCGGACATTGCAGGAACCAGCGGGTTTTCTTTCGCCTGAAAAGCTGCAGCTTTTCGTCGCCGGGCTTTCCGGCCTGGCGCCGGAGGAGGTGCGCAAGGCGAAAGTGCTGTATATTCGCAACAGCATCTCCGAATATCGGGCCCTGGCGGAGAGCTACGCCGGCTTCGGTACGACGCAGGGATGCATGAGTGTCATCCCGATCTTCTGGCCGGTTCTCGGCGCCCAAAAACGCATGATAGCGGCCCAGCTCGGCCTGGCGAAGGAACGCATCCGCAACGCCATCGACGTCTGGCGGGGAGACTTGCGCGGCGAACGGTTCCAGTTGGACGATGAAGAGATCGTTGTTTAATATCACGGCTGGTTTTTCTTGGCCAGCTGATCGCCCACCCAGGCGCGAAAGGATCGGACGAGGCTCACCTCATCCATCTGCGTCCGGCGTTGCAAAAAGACCGCCAGCTCACTGATCGGTAGCGACGGGAAGTACTGACTCGTATCGCTGGAGACATAATTGCCGTCCGCGTCCAGGCGCCAGACATGCAATGTTTCTCCATTGAATTGCCAGACCTCCGGCACACGCATGGCCGCGTAGATGGCCATGCGCGTCCGTGAGCTTCGCCGGATATCAATCTCCAGCATCAAATCCGGAGGCGGATCGGTAGCAAGATCAATTTCTTCCTTGTCGCGTACTACCGGTTCGTTCGTGAGGTAGAAGCTTTCATCCGGCTCGACACCTCGGTCCAACTCCTCACTCGCGCAGGTCATATCGCCGAAGCTGCGAACGGTCCGGTTATACTCCTCGGCAAGAACAAACACGAACCGTCCGAGCAGGCGACTGCAGTTGCCGTGCGTGCCGGAGATCGTCATGAGTTCGAGATTCCCCTGGTCGTAGGTAAGGCGCAGATGGCGTCCCTTGAGCGCCTCGGATATGGTCCGGTAGGTCTGCCACTCGATGGCGCGTATCAGGAACCGCTGTTCGGGCGGGAGCGGAGCCTGTTCCTGAAAAGGAGCCGATACGCTGGCCATGAGCTTTGTTCTCCGTTTCGTCACGTGGTCGACCAGGCTACAACGGCTTTCCTGTCATGGAAAGTAGTAAGACGTGTAGTACGGGTACGCGTAGGGATAACCGTAATAGTAAGGGTAGCCGACACCGATACTGACGTAGGGGCCGCCCCAGTAGCCCCAGGGCCGTCTCCAACCGTAGTAACCGCCCCAACCACGGTAATAGCCGCCCCAGCCGCCTCGCCAGCCGCCCCCCCAACCACCGCGCCAGCCTCCACCCCAACCGCCGCGGCGGTAAGCCTGTGTGGGCGACTCTTCATCAAGTTCACTTGCCCTGGCATTCTCAGCGCCGGATTGCCTTTGGGCGAGCGCTGCATTATTCGAGGGAGAACTACTTTTGCCGCTTACTGCGGGACTGCCGGTTTTCTTGCCCGCGTACTCTCGGTCCAATTCCCCTGCCAGCGCCGGGCCCGCCATGAGCAGCGCCGCTAGACCGGTGATAAGCCGAAGCATATGTCACCTCCTCGTGAAAGATCGGTTGGCCTCGGATTGCCTACCTCCATTATTAGTCCGCTAGATCGTTGGGACAAGCCTGATGCGGTCAGGATCAGAATCCTAACCTACGGCCCTGCGTCGGGGCCGCGGATGTAGAAGAGCTTGTCTTGCAAATCGTTCTTCGTCATGGGCACGACGTGGCAGTCGCAGAACAGCACGTTGAAAGTTTTCGCATGGCGTTCCGGGTAATGCGTGTAGTCGTTGACGTCAAGGAAGGGTTTCCAGGGCCCGCGTGGCGCCGGGATCCTGGAATTGGCGCAGCCGGGGATGCCGCCGTGGTCCCAGACATACATGACGTTGGCGGGACCGTTGCCGATACGGATAGCGCTGAGTTTTTGGCCGTTGGGGCCGCCCGTCGTAAAGTTCATGGCGTAGCTGATTTGATAGGGCTGGCCGCGCGTGCCGCTGTTGGGATCGATGTCGATGCCTTCGGGACAGCGGAACACGGCGCCGTTGCCTTCCACGAATGGCCAGAGCAAGCAGCGCTCCGGATTGAAGTCCTTCAAGGGCTGATCGGTCGGCTCCCCGCGATTGTCATAGGGGGCCCACCAGACCTCATTCGGCCCGGTCACGGTCGTTTGCGACGTTAACTGGTCGCAGTTCATGTCGTTGCCGTCCTTCCATGGAGCAGGGCACAGGCGGTAGCGCGGCAACACGCCGTAGGAATCGTGATAATTTTGCGTCGCCAGTCCAATCTGATACAGATTGCTGATGCACTTCATGCGACTCGCCGCGGCCCGTACCTTCTGGACAGCCGGTAGCAGCAGGCCGATCAGGATGAAGATGACCGCCAGGACCACAATCAACTCAATCATGGTGAAGGCACGTCGGCGGAGCATGAATGAACCCTCTGGTGAAGTCAATCAGTGTCGTTCAATCGGCGGATGGTGAAGAGTTTGTCCGCCAGGTTGGCATGCGTCATGGTCACGACGTGGCAATCGCAAAACAGCACGTTGAAAGCTCCCGTGTGGCGGCGTGGATAATGCGTGTCGTCGTTGGGATCGAAGAACGGCTTCCACGGCCCGCGCGGCGCCGCAATGGTATCGTTGGCGCAGCCCGGGAAGCCGCTGTGGTCCCAGATATACATGACATTCGCCGGTCCATTGCCGTCGCGAATATCGCTTAGT
>DASZFN010000951.1:0-1569 GCA_035939715.1 Gemmataceae bacterium
GGCGGCACACCACCATCATGACACGCACGGGCATCTGCCGCCCGGCATCGGCTATTATCCGCCTGCCGGCGGCGTGTTTGGCACCTACTTTTTCCACTTGCTGCCGTATGTCGAGCAAGACAACATTTACCGCAGCGCCCAGGGCCCTGTGCTGTTTCCGCCGCCGGTCGGTACGACCACGGTGTATTATCCGGGCAACAACAACGTCTATAGCCAGCCCGTGCCAGTCTTCCTTTGCCCTTCGGATCCGAGCGTCGGCCCGGGTGGTGTCGTGATGATTAATGGGTTTTCATTCGGTGCGTCCTGTTACGCGCCCAATGCGATGGTGGTGGCGCCAAATGGTCCGCAGGGCAAGACCCGCCTTGCGGACATCCTAGACGGCGCGTCAAACACCATTCTTCATGCAGAGAAATATGCCCGCTGCTCCAATAGGGCCATGGCGCCGGCGTTCCGGGACGGCGGCGCCGCCTGGGCGTACTGCGCGTCCCTCGTGTTCCCCTGGCTGCCGCCGCCCATGGATCTACCGCCCAAACCGTTCCCACCAGGATTTGCGATCGCGGCCTTCGTGCCCCGCGGCGCCCCCAATGCCATTGGCCCTGGGTCGATATTTCAGGTCCAGCCCACGCCGTTCGAGGGCAACTGCGATCCCACGCGAGCCTCGACGGCTCACCCCGGTGGTATTCAGGTTGGCCTGGCCGACGGCAGTGTCCGCACGCTGGCCGCGACGATGAGCGGCACTATGTGGTGGGCGGCGATCACGCCTTCGGGCGGCGAAATACTGGGCTCCGATTGGTGAAATTAGTTGGCAGGACGGGTTTTCAAACCTTCCTTGGAAAAACGACGGTTGAAAAACCGTGCTACGTGAAAGAAAGCGGCCGGTGAGGTCCTTACCGCCAAGCAAGCCCCTCACCGGCCCGGCACCGCCCCGGCGCTCGGTTTGCGCGCCGGGAACGATGTCTCTTGATTCTATCGCAGACCGATGGAGGTTCCCATGTTTCGTTTAGTTTCTGTGCGTCGAATCAGTTTCACGCTGGCAGCCCTCGCCGTATTGGGGCTTGCCGGCCCGGTTGCGGCAGGAGAGCAGGTGCCATTCAAAGGCAGCCTGGAAGGGGATGTTACCATCACCCCGCTAACCCCGCCGTACTTGCAGGTGGATGTGGAGGCCACGGGAAACGCGACCCACCTGGGTCGATTTTCGCTGGACATCCCGCACCAGGTGAACCGGGCGAACGGGACCGCGAGCGGGTCCTATGAGTTCACCGCCGCCAACGGCGACATGCTGTTCGCTGACTTTACTGGGCAAGCCACGCCAACAGAGACCCCAGGCATCCTCTACATCGAGGAGACTGCGACCATCACGGGCGGTACGGGCCGGTTCGCCGGCGCCACCGGGAGCTTCGTCTGCAAGCGCCTGCTCGACGCGGCCACGCTCACGAGCACCGGTTCCCTCGACGGAACAATCCGCCTCCACGACGATGAAGACGAGGGGGACGACGACTAGCGTCGATGTCAATGAAAGACAGCGGCCGGTGGGGTCTTAGCCGCCAAGCAAGCTCCTCACCGGCCGTC
>DASZFN010000952.1:0-2601 GCA_035939715.1 Gemmataceae bacterium
CTGAAGCCCTTGCAAGGGTTGAACATTTTCATCAGCATCAGCGCCTTTGTGCTCGGCGCCGCACAGCTTATCTTCCTGGTCAACTTCTTCTACAGCTTGTTCTGGGGCCCCAAGGCAGGACGCAATCCCTGGCGCTCCAACACGCTCGAATGGACGGCCCCGTCGCCGCCGCCGCACGGCAACTACGAGACGACGCCCATTGTTTACCGCGGGCCGTACGAATATGCCTCGCCTGAGAGCGAGGAGGATTATCTTCCGCAGACGGAGAACTTGAATGGCAAGGTCGCCGGCACGCAGCCGATACATCATTAGTTGTTCATTGCTTCCTGGCTGGCCGGGGCAGAGTCTTCGAAGCCCCGGCCACACGGACTCTAACGAGATCTGAATTTGAGCAGCGCGAATCCGACGATCCATGAAGCTACTCCGCTGCCGCGGTGGTTGCACCGCTGGGCCGTGCTGACGGTCTGCTTTACGCTGGCGCTGCTTGGGCTGGGTGCGGTGGTCACCACGTTTCGCGTGGGCATGGCCGATCCCATCTGGCCGACTTACCCCTGGCACCTGCTGCTCATCAACTGGCAGGAACCGAGTCCCGGCTTGATCATTGAACATACGCATCGCGCGGCCGGGTACATTGTCGGAGCCGCCAGTATTGTGTTGGCGGTGGGATTGTGGTTTTCACGGCCGTGGCGAACGCTCGGTTGGCTCGGGATCCTTGCTCTCCTGGGAGTGATTGCCCAGGGGGTGCTCGGCGGCTTGCGCGTGCGTTTGAACGCTCTGTTCGGAACCGACCTGGCAGCGCTTCATGGCAGCTTCGCTCAACTCGTGCTGGCACTACTGGTCGGCCTGGCGGTGATCACATCGCGTAACTGGGCAACACCCTTGGTTTCTGCGTCCCCTGGAGAATCGATCCGCCTTCGCCGTCTGGCTTTGTTGGCTGCTGTCTTGATCTATCTGCAAATCATGCTTGGCAGCTTGGTTCGGCATAATCTATTTGCAGCATTGGGGCAGCGCGGCCATCTGCTGATCGCCTTTGCCGTCGTCATTGCGATTACGTTTCTCGTGAAGGGCATTTTTCAAAGCCCCGCCGCAACCAGGGGCATGGCTACCGCAGCAACGCTCCTTGTCGCATTTGTTGTGCTTCAGCTCGTGCTCGGCGCGGAAGCCTGGATAACGAAATTCGGCCCGGGCGGTCCGGCCGACATGCGCCCGGTGACCGTGCACCAGGCGGTAATCCGCACCGCGCATTTTCTCGTCGGTTCAGGCATCTTTGCGGCCTCCGTCGTGATCGCTTTGCAAGCATATCGGCAGACCATGCCTGTCGCCGTTCTTGCTCCCGGCTCGGTAGCTCCAGTGGGGGAAACGGCATGAAAGCAGCCACGACGGTGTGCCCCGACGCCAGGGCGGCAGCGCAGACGCGCTTGGCCGATTATTTGCAGCTTGCCAAGCCGCGGCTGTCGATGATGGCACTCTTCACCGTTGCCGCCGGGGCCTTGCTGGCCGCACGCGGTACGCCTGCGGATTGGACGATCTTGCTGCACGCCCTGTTCGGTTCCGCCCTGGTTGCCGTGGGCGCCAGCGCGCTCAATCAGTTCTACGAGCGCGACAGCGACGGCTTCATGAGCCGCACCGAGAATCGGCCGCTTCCCGCCGGCCGGTTACAGCCGCTCGAGGTGCTGGCTTTCGGCGCGGTGCTCGGGATTGGCGGCGTAACCTATCTCGCAGTTGCTTTGCCGCACTTGCTGGCCGCGGCGCTGGCGGCGCTAACGTTTCTGAGCTACGTCTTTGTCTACACGCCGCTCAAGCGCAAAACATCCCTGAACACGCTTATCGGCGCTATTCCGGGCGCCTTGCCGCCGGTAATCGGCTGGGCGGCGGTGCGCGGCTCGCTCGGTCTGGAAATAGCCGTCGTCTTTGTGATCCTGTTTCTCTGGCAAGTGCCGCACTTCCTGGCGATCGCCTGGATCTATCGGGAGGATTACAGCCGCGCTGGCCTGTGCATGCTGCCCGCGGTCGACGGCGACGGCGGCATGAGCAGCCGGCAAATGGTCTGGTATTGCCTGGCCCTCATCCCCGCCAGTCTGGCGCCGGTGCTGCTCGGTCGAGCGGGCATCCCCTATCTGGTGACCGCCACGATCCTGGGCGCGGGTTTCCTGGCGTTCGCGCTGGCGTTTGCACGCCGGCGTTCTTTGAAACGGGCGCGGGGCGTCTTGCGCGCATCGTTGATCTATCTGCCGGTCTTGCTGGCTTTGCTATTACTCGATGGAGCATCTCACTAATGGCGCACGCAGTCGAAGAAGAACCGGTTCTGCACATGGGCGTGGCCGTCAACCACGGCAAGCTGGCCATGTGGATTTTCCTGGCCACGGAGATCATGTTCTTCACCGGCTTGATCGGCACCTACATCGTCCTGCGCAACGGCACGCCGACCACGCAGGAACCCTGGCCGACTCCCGAGCAGGTCCACCTCAAGGAGTGGATCGGCGCCTTCAACACCTTTGTGCTCATCTGCAGCAGCGTAACCGTGGTGCTGGCGCACTACGTCATGGCCCAGGGCAAGGTCGGTCAGGCGGCTGCCTATGTCGCCGTGACCCTGGCGTTGGG
>DASZFN010000953.1:0-10029 GCA_035939715.1 Gemmataceae bacterium
ATTTCCATAACTCTCGCAATCGCCGCTGAACCTGTTCAGCGACCGGCGCCGCGGCTAACTGCGGAGCACTCAACACTTGCTCCATATTGCCTGCGTTGGCTCGCTCGAAAAGCGGAAATATATCCGGCGGCAAGAACCGGCTCAGCTGGGCGAAGCTGTGACTGTCTCCGAACGCGTGCTTCCTATGGTAGTAGCGTAGCGGGAAGGTGACGTAAAGACGGGCGCGGGCGCGCGTCATGGCGACATAGAGCAGCCGGCGTTCCTCTTCAATCTCCGCCTCGCCCATGCTCATGTCCGATGGCAATACGCCGTCCGCCGCGTGAATCACATAGACCACGTCCCACTCGCAGCCCTTGGCGCTGTGGATCGTAGACAGCACGGTGTATTCTTCGTCCAGCATGGGCGGCCCAGCCAGGTCGCCGGTGGACATGGGCGGATCGAGTGTCAGATCAGTCAGGAAGGCGGCCCGACTGCTCGCTTGCTGGGACAGCAATTCCAGCTGGTCGAGATCGCGCGCCCGCATTTCCGGCTGCTCGTAGCGCTCTTCGAAGATCGGCGCGTAGAAGCGGCGAATCCGCTCGATCTGCGCCGGCAGCGGCAGCTCCGTCTCATGGCCGGCCAACTCTTCGACCAACTTTGCCAGGGCGGCAACCTGTTCCTGAGCGGCTGCGGGCGCTTTCCAGGTCCGCAGCGCTTGTGCGATTTGCCGGTTTTCATGTAGCTGCTCCACGCCGCTGCGGGCCCGGCCGGGACCGACACCGTTGAGCATCTGCAGGATGCGCATCCAGCTCAGGTCGTCATGCGGATTTTCCAGGATGCGCAGAAAGGCGAGCAGGTCCTTGATGTGGGCGGCTTCCAGGAAACGCAGTCCGCCCCATTTCACGAACGGGATGTTGCGCCGGCTCAGCTCGACTTCCAGCGCGTCGGAATTATGACTGGCACGAAACAACACCGCCTGCCGCATGAGCGAGATCCCTTCCTCGCGATGTTCCAGGACGCGATCGGCGACGTAGTTGCTCTGCTCGATCTCGTTGGCGCACGTGACCAGCACCGGCTTCTGCGTGCTCGGCCGATCGGACCAGAGATTCTTGGTGAAGCGCCGCTTGGCAGCGTCCATGACGGCATTGGAGGCGTCGAGGATCGGCACGACGCTGCGGTAGTTCTGATCGAGCGTCACCGTGGTGGCGTTGGCAAACTGCTCGGGAAACCGCAGGATGTTCTCAATCGTCGCCCCACGGAACGAGTAAATCGATTGGGCATCATCGCCCACGACCATGATCGAACATGCCTGGTTCGTAGCTCCACGTTCGGGCGGTTGTGTGCCGGAGCGGCCTGAAGGCGGGACTACGGGCGGGCCGGCAGACAAAGCCTTCGTCATGCCGAGCCACATCTTCTGGAGGATTGCTGCCTGGATGGGGTTGGTGTCCTGGTACTCGTCCACCAGGACATGTCGAAACCGTCCGCCGATAGCTGCGCCGACGCCAGCCGTGTCCAGGGCCTGTTCCCAGTAGAGCAAAAGATCATCGTAATCGAGCAGTTCGCGCTGCGTTTTCCGCTCCATATACTCGCGAAAAACGCGCGCGACCTCCGCATGATGCGTGGCGCACCAGGGAAAGCGCTCCGGAAGCACCTGCTCCAGCGGCTCACCGGTGTTCACACAGCGCGAATAGATGGCCAGCAGCGTGCTCTTCTGCGGAAAACGCGACTGGGACTTGTGCAAATTGAAGTCGGTCCGGATGAGGTGCAACAAATCCTCGGCGTCGCCCTGATCCATGACGGTGAAGCTCTTGCTCAGTCCCATGCCCTGGCTGTGCATGCGCAAGAGCCGATGCGCCACAGCGTGGAACGTCCCGCCCCAGACGCCGGCCGCGGCCGCCTCGCCAACCACATGCCCGGCCCTCCGGATCATCTCGTTGGCGGCCCGGCGTGTGAAGGTTAACAGGAGGATGGTATCCGCGGCCACACCCTTGCGAATGAGCGCCGCCACGCGCGTGGCCAGCGTCTTCGTTTTCCCCGAGCCCGCGCCGGCGATCACCAGCAGCGGGCCTGAGTCGTGCTGCACCGCCGCGCGCTGGTTTGGGTTAAGCGTGGCCAAAAAGTCGAATGGCTTTGGGTTCGCGGCCGTGGTCATTCCTGCGCGTCCGTTGGGAATTCCATTTTTGCGCGTCTCCATCTTAGCGATCCTCGCGGGTAAACTCCACGGCGTCCAGATTTTTGCGTTATTGGAGGAACAGCCCAGCCCTGGAAGGGCGCTAGTCGATAGCCAGGCGGCGTGAGCCCCTGGATCCGAACAAGAGCGCATCGGCTGAGCCCCGGTAGGGGCGGCAGTGAGAGCATGCGGTTACGACACTGCCGCCCCTACCGGGGCTAATCACGGATACGCTTGCCTTGGTCCAGGGGCTCACGCCACCTGGCTATCAACTGCCGCCCCTGTCGGGGCTCCGAGGAAGATCGTCAACGTGACGATCGCCGCGCGGTTGATGATTGCTAAATTTCTGCCGTTGCTGCATATATTAGCTTGGCCACGCGAGCGATTGCTCAAACCGAGAGGAATTACCATGAATACCTCCGACCGCCTCTCCCGTCGTTCATTCCTTAAAACCACCGCCACGGCCTCGGCTGGCCTGGCTGCCTTCGGCGTGCCTGCCGTCAACGCCCTCGGCGCCAACGACCAACTCCAAATTGGTCTCATCGGCACCGGCGGCCGCTGCCAGGCGCTGATGAAAGCGCTGGCGAAAGTGCCCAACACGCGCATGGCCGCGGTCTGCGACATCTGGGACGTGCACCTGGAAGCCGGCCGCAAGCTCGCCGTTCCCAAGGCGTTCGCGACCAAACATTACCACGAGATCCTCGACCGCAAGGACATCGACGCCGTGCTCATTGCCAGTCCCGATCACTGGCATGTGCCCATGACCGTGGACGCTTGCAACGCCGGCAAACATGTCTACGTCGAGAAGCCGCTCACGCACAACCTGGCCGAAGGCAAGGCCGTGATCGACGCACAGAACCGCAACGGCGTCATCGTGCAGGTCGGCATGCAGCAGCGCAGCATGCCGCAGTTCCAAAAGGCCCGCGAGCTGATCCGCGCCGGCCGTTGCGGCGATATCCATAAGGTCCACCTCACCTGGAACCGCAACACCGAGCGCTTCCGCGCCGGCAGGCTGGGCATCGATCCGAAAAGCCTCGACTGGAAAGCATTCCTCGGTAACGCCCCCGAGCAGCCCTTCAACGACTACCGCTTCCGCAACTGGCGCTGGTTCTGGGATTTCGGCGGCGGCCTGTTCACCGATCTGATGGTGCACTACATCGACGTGGTCCACTGGTTCCTCGACCTCGATCACCCGCAGAAAGCCACCGCCGTCGGCTCCTACGTACAGGCCAAGGACGTCTGGGAAACCCCGGACACCGTGCAATGCCTGCTCGTGTATCCGAACGATCTCCAGGTCTACTTCGAAGGCACCTTCTGCAACGCCCGCAACGGCGCCATGCTGGAGTTCATGGGCAGCAACGCCACGCTTTACCTCGACCGCGGCCGCTACGAGATCCACCCGGAACGCAACCGCGGCAGTTACGAAGAATGGGTGCTCGGCAAAGGCAAACGCGGACAGGATTTCTACGACAAACCGGATGGGGAGCTCATTCATCTGACCAACTGGGTGGAGTGCGTGCGCGAGCGGAAACGGCCGACTGCGCCCGCCGAAGCAGGTGTGAGTGCTGCGTCCGCGGCACATCTTGCGAATCAGGCTTTACGCAGCGGCCAGGTAGTCGCTTGGAAAGACTGAGAGCTTGATGCGATCTATCTTCGTTTGGTAGGAGGTGCATGAGCGAGCTTCTTGCTTGGCAAACGCTTAACGAACCCACTTCCAACCTTGCCCGGCACTTCAGACTTTGGTAGAGACGGGGCCAGGAGGCAGCCCCACGATGATGCAGGAGGCAGCGTCGAACCGTCCCAACCAGTTTCGTGCCCGAATGCGCTTCCTACTGGGCTTCACTCTGGGCGTCGGGCTTCTGACGGGATTGGCGGAAAGTTATCTGCGGCTCTTCCCACCCCGGGACCTCTGTCCGTTTCTCGGCGACGCCTCACCGCTGCGCGGCTTGTACAAGGCGGACGCAGACTTTGGCATTTCCTACCGGTCCTGGCATGCGTTCCGCGAAGACAATGACGAGCGCATGAATGCCTATCAATCGTTTGAGGTAAGTGCCGCGGCGCCTCCGGTCTGGGCTTTCTTCGGCAATTCATTCGTGCAAGCGCCGGGCATGCTGGCCGAGCACGCGCGGCAGGCGATTCACGAGCGCCGGATTTTCAACCTCGGCCGCAACGAGCCCTTGCCCATCCGCCTGGCGCAAATCAAGCTGCTACTCGAACACGGTCTCGAGCCCGAGCGTATTTTCATCGCCGTCATGCCGGTGGATTTGATCGCGCTGGGCGAGCAGCCGTTGGCGACGTATCAGGTCACCGCCAACGGGGCGCTCACCTATCGGCCGCGCCGGCCTGCGGGCCCGCTGGGCTGGTTGATCGGCCAGAGCCGTCTGGCGTTGACGGCCTGGGTCCGCACGGGACTGCAGCGGGGCAATCCGCGCTTCCAGGCGGGCAAGCTCTACGAGCGCGTCGAGGAGCCGCTCCTCGGCGATCTGCGCTTACTGTTCGGCAACCTGGCCCGGCTGGCGCGCGCCCATCAGGTGCCGATCACCATCTTGCTTATTCCCGCCTATCACCAGATTCGCTACGGCGCTAGCTGCGGATTTCAGGATACGCTCGGACGCCTGTTTCAGGAACAAGGCTTCGACGTCTTCGATCCGCGCGACGCCTTCCGGCAACAGCCGGACCTGGACGCTCTCTTTATCCCCGACCGGCACTTCTCGCCGCTCGGCAATCAGATTCTGCTGAGTGAGCTGCTTCGCCACCTCCGCAGTCAGGAATCGCTTACCAGAGCAAATGCGGAGGCACGCCGCCCATGACGTTCACGGAAACGCCTTTCTGGATTTTGACCTGCATTGTCTTCGGGCTGTGGCTGGTTTTTCGCAGGAACTACCGGATCAGCATCGGGCTGCTTCTAGCGTCCAGCGTCGTCTTCTATGGCTATCACCAGCCGGCCCTGTTGTTGTTGATTTTCGCTTACTGCGTCGTGAACTGGGGCGTGGCGCTTCTGACGGAGCGCTCGCGCCGGCCGCGGCTGATGCTCGGGCTGGGGGTGGCGTTCAACCTGCTGCTGCTCGGCTACTGGAAGTACACGCCCATGCTGCTCGTCACGTGGGCGCGGCTGGCGCTGGCTCTCGATCTGCCGACCAGCCCCGCGCCCGCCGGCGACTGGGCCATTCCGTTCGGCATCTCCTTCTATGCATTCACCGGCATTGCCTACATGGTGGATGTCTTTCGCCGGGTGACGCCCGCCGAGGGGAATTTTTTCCGTTACACGCTCTCGGCCATGTTCTTCCCGCACCTCGTGGCCGGACCGATCCTCCGGCCCAGTGATTTTCTGGAAAAACTGCGGCCCGAAACCATACCCGAGGGTCCCGAAGCGCCGCTGGAAGCGCTGCATTTGCTGGCGCGCGGTTTCTTCCGCAAGCTGGTGCTGGCCGACCGCCTGGCGCTGGCGATTGATCCGTTTTTTCAGCACGTCTCCGACTCGAGCACGGCGGGGGCGTGGGCGTTGCCTTTCGTCTACCTGTACGCGCTGCAGATTTACTTCGATTTTGCAGGCTACACCGACATCGCCCGCGGCCTGGGACTGCTGTTCGGCTACCGCTGGCCCGACAACTTCAACCTGCCCTACCTGGCGACTTCCGTGCAGGACTTCTGGCGTCGCTGGCACATGACGCTGTCGCTCTTTTTGCGCGACTATCTTTACTTGCCGCTGGGCGGCAATCGCCAGGGCCGCTGGCGCGTCTGCGTCAACCTCATGCTGACGATGCTGCTGGGCGGCTTGTGGCATGGAGCCAGCTGGTCGTTCATGCTCTGGGGCGGGCTCCACGGCGGCTATCTGGTCATTCATCGGCTCTGGAGCAGTTTGCCGTTCCGCGAACGCCTCCAGGCGCGTACCGGAATCGCCAGCGTCTTATGGCGCCTCGCATGTATGATTTTGACCTTTCACAGCGTTTGCCTGGCGTGGTGCTTCTTCCGCTTGACACGGCTTTCGGAAAGTTTGGCCTGCGTGCGCAAGTGGTACTCCTTCGATGCCGACAAGCTTTTCGTCGGCGGCTCGGCGGACGTATCGTTGTGGCTGATGCTGGGGCTGTACGCCTGCATGGTACTGGCCGGCCGCGTCATCGTCCGGCGCCTGCCCTCCCTGGGCTCGGCCCAGGCCGTCCATACCCCCCTGGCGCGCGGCTTCCAGTGGGGCTTCTGTGCTGCTCTATTGGTCCTGGCCGTGCTGCTTTCGCCCGGTGGCGACAAACCGCCATTCATATATTTCCAGTTCTAGCAGCCAGTTTGTGCTCTCGGCAAACTCTTCTTGCTTTCTCCCGTCTAACCTATACCCGTCCCTGGTAGCATTGATAGGTGCGCTATTAATTGCCTCCCGGCCTGTTTGCTCGAAAATCGTTCCTGAACTCGCAAAAGGTGATGTGATGAAACACAGAGTCTTATGTTCGGTTTGGTTCATCCTCATGGTCTCGGTGGCGACGGCGGGGGAGGTCGGCTATGTCGAGGACTTCGCGCTGGCCAGGGATCGTGCCGCCAGCTTGCGCCAGCTCATTCCCGGCACCGAGGATTATTACTACTATCACTGCCTGCACTTCCTGAACAGCGAGCAGTTTGAGAAGGCCGAGGAGCTGACCAAACCCTGGCTGCAGCGCTTCGGCCAGACGCCGCGCCTCACCGAGATCCAGACCCGCCACGCCCTGCTCACCTACGAGCGCAATCCCGAGCGCACGCTGACTTACCTGCGCCGTCACCTGGGTCTGCAGTTCAACCATCAGAAGGCGATCCCGGGAGCTTCCCCGAACCTGCCCACGGCCCTCGACCAGAAGCTGATCGGGCGGGAAACCCTGCGCGCTTATTCCATGAGGCAATGGCAGAACCTGGACAACTTCGAGGATGCAGCCCTCGATTGGCTGGCAGCCCAGAATCTCGACTGGGAACGGCGGCGGAACCTGCTGCAGCGCCTCACGCGGCCGGACCTGGCCAACCTGCCACAGCTCATTGCCGATGATCTGCAGGCGCCGCACCCGCAAGACTTCGGCGCCTTTCCCATCCATCGCCAGCTCACGCTCGCCCAGCTCCAGGAGCTGCTTCGCCTCCGCCCTGTGCTGCTCAATCACACCTTTCTGGTGCATACCTGGATCAGCAAACTTCATCCCGGCGCGGATGAAGACTGGCGGCACGAGCCCGCCTTGACGCAGGCCTATCTCGACCGGCTCGAAACCTTTGTCCGCCGCCTGGCTCCGGTTCACAACTCGCTCAAGGCCCACGTGCTTTATCATCGCCTGGCGTTCGACCGCGCCCGCGGAACGCACGACAAGGAACGCTTCCTGGCATATCTGCAATTGCCCCGCAAGCAGGGCTACATGGCCAAGGCGATGCTCGAACGGGATGAGGCGTTGCGCTTTCCCGCCGACCTGGGGGCGGACTTCACGGCGGTGACGCTTCTGCCCACCGTGGGCAGCGATGAGGAGCTGGTGCGCAGCTATCTCAAACATTTCCTGGCCACGGTGGATTCCGCGAAGGAATTCGAGCCGTTCATCAACGACATCTATCTGCGGCACCTGTTCGCCGAGGTCAAGATCGAGAACGGCCTGGGCGATGCCGAGCAGTGGGCATCGCTGTTGCCGCCCGAGCTGTTTCGCCAGCTCAAGGAACGGGTTGACATTGATTTTGCGGCCACCAACAAGACCGACTTCGCCGCTGATGAACCGGTGCGTCTGGACCTGTTCATCAAGAACGTGCCCAACCTGCTGGTCAAGGTTTTCGAGATCAACGCCGTCAACTTCTACCGGACGCAACAGCGCGAAGTGGACACCGACGTCAACCTGGACGGACTGGTGGCCAACGCAGAACAGAACCACCCCTACAGTGAGCCGCCGTTGCGGCGCAGCGCTCGGCGTTTCGAGTTTCCCCAGCTCAGTCGGCCGGGCGTCTACGTCATCGACTTTATCGGCGCCGGCAAGAGCAGCCGGGCGCTCATCCGCAAGGGACGGCTGCGGCCCCTCGTCGCCACAGGTACGGCCGGCCAGGTCGTCACCGTGTTCGACGATGCCAATCACCCGGTGAAGGATGCGTCCGTGTGGTTTGGCGGGCTGGAGTACCAACCGGATAAAGACGGCCGCGTCATCCTTCCTTTCAGCACCAGTCCGGGCCGGCAGCCGATCGTGCTCCGCCAGGGCGACTTCGCCTGTCTTGATTTCCTGCAGCATCAGGCGGAAGACTATCATCTCCAGGCCGGCCTGCACGTCGACCGCGAAGCCCTCCTGTCCCAGCGCGTCGCCAAGCTGCTCGTGCGTCCGGGGCTTTACCTGAACGGCACGCCGGTTACCGTCAAACTGCTGGAAGACGTAAGGTTGCGGATCACCGCGACCGATCACGCCGGGATCGCCACGTCCACCGAAGTGCCGAACTTCAAGCTGTTCGAGGACCGCGAATCCATTCATGAACTCCGCGTGCCGGCCCGGCTGGCCGCGCTCAAAATCGCGCTACACGCCAAGGTCAAAAGCTTGAGCCAGAACAAAACCCTCGATCTGGCCGCGGAAGAATCGTTTGCTTTGAACCTCATCGACAAGACGGAGAGCACCGAGGACCTGCACCTGGCCCGCTTCGGCGCGGACTATGTGATCGAGCTGCTGGGCAGGACAGGCGAGGCGAAGGCGGACCGCGCCGTGCAGTTCGCCTTCAAGCATCGCGACTTCCGCCAGCCCGTGCAGACCACGCTCAAGAGTGACAGCCTGGGCCGCGTGCGCCTCGGCGTCCTGACCGACATTGTGAGCGTGACCGCAACCGGTCCGGAAGGCACGGCTCATACCTGGGCTCTGCCGTTCGACCGGCATACCTATCGCCAACTGGTGGATGCCCGGGCCGGCGACGTGGTGACGCTTCCTTACCTCGGCAGCGCCGCCAAACCGGCGCGCGACGAGCTGGCATTGTTTGAGATGCGCGGCGATGTCGTTCGCGCCGACCGCTTCGACGCCCTCAGCATAAAGGACGGCATGCTGGAGCTGCGCGACCTGGCAGCCGGCGATTATGATCTCTGGCTCAAGCATACGGGCGAGCGCATCCGCATTCGCGTGGTCGATGGGCCGGTCGAAGGCAACTATGTGCTCGGCAAGCTGCGCCACCTGGAGCTGCCCGCCCTCGATCCAGTGCAGATCGCCGCCATCGCGGCGGACGCCGAGCAGGTGACCATACGGATCCGCGATGCGTCGCCGTTCACGCGGGTGCATGTCTTCGCGACGCGATACCAGCCGGCCTTCTCCGCCTTTGGCGACCTGGCGCGTGTGCGCGATGCCGAGCTGTCGGGCGTTTACCCCGCGCACGCGGAGTCGGTCTATCTCACGGGCCGGAACATCGGCGACGAGTATCGCTACGTGCTCGACCGCCGCGGCCACAAGAAGTACCCCGGCAACATGCTGGAGCGGCCGGCGCTGTTGTTAAATCCGTGGGCGCTGCGCTCGACGGAAACCGGCGAGCAGAATGCCATGCTCGGCGAAGACTTCGGCAGGAAAGGACCGCCGCCGCCGAGTGAATCTGCCCCGGCCGCGAGTCTTGCACCAGGTAGGGCAGAGGGTATCAGCGGCAGCAGCGACTTCGCCAATCTCGATTTCCTTGCCGATGCTTCCGCCGTCATCGTCAACCTGGTGCCGGACAAGGACGGCGCCGTGAAGGTCGCCCGCAAGGCCATCGGTCCGCACGCCATGATTCACGTCGTCGCGGTCGATCCGCTGAACACCACGTACCGAAGCACGACGCTCGCCGAGCAGCCGGCCCAGTTCCTCGACCTGCGTCTCCACAACGGCCTGGACCCGAAGAGCCACTTCGCGCAGCAAAAGCAAATCAGCGTGCTGCCGACCAAACAGCCGTTCGTCCTGCCGGACGTCGCC
>DASZFN010000954.1:0-2668 GCA_035939715.1 Gemmataceae bacterium
CAGGTCTCGTCGCGGGAGGCGGACCAGTAGACCAGCTCAAGCTGCCGGCCGCGCCGGGCGGCGGCCGTCAGCTGACGGAACCAGGCCGCCTCGTGCAAGTCGGCGCCGGTCTGGCGGAACGAATAGACCTCGTCCCAGTGGCTCAGGTCGATCGTGACCTCGTCGGGCAGGGCAGCGGTCAGCTTGCGGAAGGCGGTCGCCAGGTCGCGGGCGTAGGGTGTGTCGCGGTACTGTTGCATCAGCCGCTCGGCCAGGAAAAAAGCGAGAAGCTCGCCTTCGGTCAGGCGCAAGAGCGGCAAGGCGTAGTCTGGCTCCCGGTAGTACCAGCCATTGTGTTTGCGGCAGAGTTCCAGCGGCGCGCCACAGGAATCGCGGAGGAAGTCGAAGTCGCGGTGGATGGTGCGCGAGTTTACCTCCAGCTCCGCGGCGGCCGTCCTGGCGTTGGGATAGCCTCCGGCGCGCAGCATGCCGTCCAAAGCCATGAGCCGGCGCAGTGGTGGGCGGGAGGCGATCTTCATGGAAATGCCCGGGTGCATACTCAAGATGACAGAATGCCGCCGATGATACTCGGAGCGCATGGACAAAGACAGTCAAGGCGCGCTTTTTTCTGGACAAGTTTGGCTGAGCCGTGCCAGGTTGCCGACGAGATCATGAGCCAGGCGTGGGGAGTAGTCTCGGGAGCCCCCTTGCCCCCTTGGCGGTTGGGTACCTATACGTGGGATTCTTCGCTGCGCGCGAAGACTTCCCTGATCACGCGGCGTTCGCTACGAGCTGCTCCGGGTTGGCGTTGCGGCAGGCCAGCAGCGCCTGGATGCGGGCTCTGGATTCTGCCCCGACCTGGTAGCGGTGACTCCCGGGGATTTTGTCCAAGAGTCCGTGACCGCGCAGCAAGCGCAGCAAGCGAGTCACGCGGGCAGAACGCCGCCGGCGTTCGCTGGGATCTTCGCTGGGCGTTGGGTACAGCGTGGCCACCAGGTCACGGTTTCGCAAGCCCTGCACCATCCACCGCGGGTCGCTGATCGCCGTCAGCAAGGCCGCATCGAGTTCCGCCAGCGGGTTTAAGCCTCGGACGTACCGGGTGGCCGGGCCCGAGGCACGACTCGGCTCCGGCACCCTCCGCGTGAGTGGCTCAGCCAACTCACGCACCGTTCTGGTCTCGGCTGTCTCTGCCAGGGCCTCCACATAGCGCTCGTTAACAGTCTGGCAGTAGGCGGCTCGCTGGGGCAGGTCCACCACACTCCGCCGCATCGGCCGCCCTTTCACGGTCCCCGCCGGGTCGTCGGCTGGTGGCCGCCGGACGTGAATGGCCCCGGCGTCGTTCAGGGTCGTTTCCGTGCGGAGCACGTTCGCCTCGTGGTACAGCTTCAGGGAATTGCTCCCCACATAGTGCTTGATGCGCCTGCCTTCGAAGTTGGCGAGCACGCTGGTCTCGATCCGGTTTCGCCCTTTGCGGTACAACGACGGCGCGTGGCCGAAAAAGCCCAGGATGTCGTGGTGGTCATAGCTGAGCATGGCCTGACGCAGCCAACGCCCGAACCAGGGCTCCAGCTCCTCCTGGCGGCGGAAGGCGATGTCGGTGGCCCACTCGCTTTGGAACGCCGTCCAGTTGTACTTCACCGGCATCCGACCCAAATGCTGCGGGTGCAGGGGATGGACCTGCTGCTGCAAGGCGTCCAACTCGCGTTGCCAATCCGTCCGCAACTGCTCGTCCAGCAGCCGTTGCGCGCGCTGCCAATCCCGCACCCAGAGGAACTTGTTCTCATGGCGGGCGTAGCGCAACTTGTCCCGGTCCATTTGCCGGGCCAGCCATTCCCGGCCATTCAGGCCGACCTGGATCTCGAAGGGGAACCAAGTCTGCAAGCGGACGTAGAGCCAGCCGAAGATCGGGTGCTGGTAGTAGTGGTACAAGTGCAAGCACTTGCCCGGCTCACCATGGATGGTGCTGGCGCCGTCGCGGCCGGTCACCCAATCGAACGTCCAGCACGGTTCGACGCAGCCCAGGACGCAGACCAGGCCTGTCTTGCGACCCCGTGCGGGGACGAACTCCCGGGCGGCCTGCTCTTTGTCGATCTTGCTGGAGTTCAGGTAGCGATAGCAGCCCTGGGCTTTGGCCTGAGGCATGCCGGAGGTTTCGACCACGCGGGCCGTCACCTCTTTGGCGTACTGCTTGAACTCCTTGTGCATGACGTGATTGGCGCTGAGCAGGCAGTTCATGCCTTCGGGGCTATAGAGCGGGCAGAGCTTGCCCTTGAAGACGAGGCGATCAAAGCCGGACAAGACGCCCGCGACGAGGAGGGCGAAGCGTTGTAGAAAATGTTCCATGGGTGTTCCTTTCCTGGTTCAGGGGCAGCGAGCATTTCCCCATGTTCCAGGAAGGCGCACCCAGTTCAAAATGTATTTCTGACGGCGGCTTTGCCGCGCTGTCAACTCGCCTGGGGGCGTCTCGCAAGCCCGCGAAGGGACGGGGCTTGCGGCGTGTCGAATGCCTGCGAAGCAGGCCCCAAAAGTTGGCAACTCGCTCCCGTGGCAGCGGCCCGAGGACCGCGCCCGCCACGGGCCCGGGCGGCGGCTGAGAGTCAACGGCGATTCCTGGCGTGCGGCCCGAACTGCCACTTTCCCGCGCGCAGTGGGTGTCTTAGAATCAACCACGCCAGAGGCCCGGCGCCGC
>DASZFN010000955.1:0-19066 GCA_035939715.1 Gemmataceae bacterium
CAAAAAAAAGGAGAGGAACTATTCCTCTCCCGTGGTCATAATCCTAGCTCTTTGCCTTAGCTTTTGACAGTGATCCTTTTGCCCTGCGTCTCCGGTGACTTGGGCAGATGGATCTCCATGACACCGTTGCCTCTTTCTTTATTCACCCTTGACCTTGATTTTCTTCGGCTTGACCGCTTCCGCCTTGGGCAGGTGGAGGGTCAGCACGCCATTCTTGATCTCGGCGCTGATCTTGTCCGCGTTGATCGACTCATCGAGTGTAAAGACGCGGTAGTAGTCGCCGACGCCGTACTCGCACAGCACGTAGCGGGTTTCGCTCTGCCGCGGCATGCAGCGCGCTTGCAAGGTCAGCTCGCGGTTCTCGTACTTGATGTCCACGGTATCCGGCCCGGCGCCGGGAACATCGGCAAAGAGGACCAGCTCATCCTCGGTCTCGAGGATGTCCACGCGCGGCGTGTAGTAGATGCCGCGCGTCGCTTCAGCACGGCCGACCTGGTGGCTTTCTTGTTTCTGCAGCGTAGCATTATTGGCCATGACTTTTTCTCCTTTCTTCTGATGGGCAAAGAGTTCTCGTGTACGGTTGCTTTACTCGGCTTTGACGGTGATTTTTCTCGGCTTGGCCGCCGGGCTCTTCGGCAAGGTCAGGAACAGGACGCCCTGCTCGAAGCGTGCCTCGACGTTGTTGGCGTCGATGACGGCCGGCAGCGTGATGACGCGGCCGAATTTGCCGAAGCCGCGCTCCTGCCGGTGCCAGACGCCCTTCTGCTGCTCGCACGGCTTGCGTTCGCCGCGGAGCGTTAGCTGGTTGCCTTCGCTGACGTAGATCTCCAGCTCGTCCTGCTTCATGCCGGGCAGCTCAGCCTCGGCGTAGACGTTCTCGTTGTCTTCCCAGACGTTTACCGGGGGATAGGCAAACTCCCGCGCGCGGCCGTTCTCGGTGGCCATGCCGAAGCGATCGAAAAGCTGATTCATTTCGTTGTGCAGCCGGTTCAACGTGCCGCCGACAAATGGATCCCAACGTGTCAACATGTCTAACCTCCTTTTGACGGTGAATGATATCAATAGACACCTAAAGGTATCTCTTGAGAGAGATATTACGATTTTCGAGTTTGTTAATGCGAGGACTGATTCCGCTCTCTGCGAGCTTCTGCCTCTTCAGGAAAAACGGATTAGCAAGCGCTGTGCCGAAGGACGTAGCTCGCTCTCGACGCTCAGCTGCGTTGGCGTAACCATCTGTAAATAAACGTCTTATGCTCGCGCGTTCCGATTCATACCAGGTGCAGATCGAGGTGAAGAGCCGTTCATAGCACTGTCAGATTTGCAGCCGCCGGTGCAGATCTGGCATTTGCTTAGGGCGAGGCGGCTTTGCTTTTCCTTTTTCTTACCTGCTTTTTCTTGGTATTCTGGACTGAGTCGGGGGCAAGCGCACAGAATGAGGAGGAAGGCCGATGCGCGCTGCGTTCTTGTTAGCGTTGCTGATCTTGCCCGCGCGGGACAGCGCGTTCACCTCTGCACCGGAACAAAAGGCAGCCGCGCCGCCCGCCATCGGCGCGAAGGTGGCCGATTTCACGCTTCTGGATATAGACGGTCAAAGCCATTCGCTATACGGTTACAAGGACAAGAAGGCGATTGTGCTCGTATTCGTCGGCACGGAATGCCCGATCGCGAATTTGTACTTGCCCCGGTTGGCGGAATTGCACAAGCAATATGCCGCCAGGGTGCAATTCCTGGCTGTGAACGCCAATGACCAGGACAGCGCGGCGGCGGTCGCCGTTCATGCCCGCGAGCGCAAACTGCCGTTCACGGTGTGCAAGGATGCCGAGCACAAGGCCGCCGACGCCCTTGGCGCCCGGCGCACGCCGGAGGCTTTTGTGCTGGATTCAAGCCATGTGATCCGTTACCGTGGACGAATCGACGATCAATATGGTTATACGTATCGGCGTCCCGCACCACTGCACAACGACTTGAAGGACGCCCTGGACGCCCTGCTGGCAGGCAAACCGATCAGCACTCCCGAAACCGAAGTCCGGGGCTGCTTGATCGGCCGGGATAAGAAATAACTACGAGCCGTTTGCTGAGGTAAATGAGGACCCCATGAAGCAAGCACACGTTCGACCGGGCGGCATTGTTGCGTTGCTGAGCGTTGCCGGCATCGCCTGTCTCGTTCTTCTCCGAGGCGCCGGAGCGGCTGCGGAGAAAGCCGAGAAGACGCCCGCCAAGGCGAAAGAACCGATCACGTACGCCAGGCAGGTTTCCCGCATTATCCAGGACAAGTGCCAGAGTTGCCACCACCCGGGCACGGCGGCGCCGTTCTCGCTTTTGACTTACAAGAACGCGGTGCACTGGGCGGAGACCATTCGCGAGGTCGTGTCCGAGAAGCGCATGCCGCCCTGGCATGCCGACCCTCGTTTCGGGGCCTTTTCGAATGACCGCCGGCTCAGTCAGGAAGACAAGGACACGCTCCTGAGCTGGCTCGACAACGGCACACCCATGGGGGACGAAAAGGATCTGCCCCCGGCCCGCACGTTTGAAGACGGCTGGGTCATCGGTAAACCGGATGTGATTTTCGAGCTACCCGCGGAGCAAAGCGTGCCGGCCACCGGCGTGGTCGCTTATCAGTATTTTGTGACACCGACCAACTTCAAGGAAGACGTCTGGATCCAGGCCGCCGAGGCCCGGCCGGGGAACCGCGGTGTGGTCCACCATATCATCGTCTCTTATCGCGAGCCGAAGAGCAAGGAGCGCACGGGCGGCCGCGGCGGACTGGGCGACGGCTTCATCGTGGGCACGGCGCCCGGGGATATGCCTGTGATTCTTCCTCCCGGCACGGCGCGCAAGATTCCAGCCGGGGCCGAACTGGTCTGGCAAATGCACTACACGCCGAACGGCAAAGCGGCCAAGGACAAGTCCCAGGTCGGCTTCATCTTTTACAAGGGCAAGGAACCGCCCCGTTTCAATGCGCAAACGCGCGGCATCATGAATAACGGCTTCGTCATTCCCCCCGGCGAAGCCAACAAGCGGGTGGAATCGGACTGGGTCGTGCCGCGCGACATGCTGCTGCTTTCCTTCATGCCGCACATGCATCTGCGCGGCAAGGATTTCGAGTACCGCGCCGATTTCCCCGACGGCCGCAAGCAGGTCTTGTTGTCCGTGCCCCACTTCGATTTCGGTTGGCAGACCAGCTATCGCCTGGCAGCGCCGGTGCGCTTGCCGAAGGGAACCCGCATCCACTGCACGGCCCACTTCGACAATTCCGCGGCAAACCCCGCCAACCCCGATCCCAAGAAGCGGGTCGTGTGGGGCGATCAGACATGGGAAGAAATGATGATCGGTTGGGTCGATTTTGTTTGGCAGCAGCCGGAGCCCGAGGCCATCAAGGAGGGCTTCAAGGCGTTTTGAGGCGCTTGCCGTCGAACTCCAGGAACCCGCCAATGCCGTCGAAGTCGTATTCGACGCTGCCTTTCATGCTGTCCCCATTGACCTTGCCCTGATACCTCAGCCGGTAGCGGTTGCCGTTCCGTTCGCGCAGCACTTCAAACGTGAACTCGTCGCCAAAGATCAAGGCGTCCTTGATCGCCGTCTCGCCCTGTTCGCCGTGATAGGTGCCGCTGAAGGAGCTTCCCTTCTGCGCCAGCTTCAGCACGGGCTCGAAGGTCTGCCCAGGCTGGAAAGGGACTTTGAGCTGCCAGGCGCCGGCGACATTGGCCGTGGGAGTTTCCATCTTTTGGGCCTGGAATTTCAGACTCACTATATCCTTGCCGGCGCCCAGCTTGGCGATGCCGATGACCCGGTCGCCCTGGAGCTTGCCGGCATAGTGAATCGGCACCTTGTCGCCGTCGAAGACGTCCTCGACCTTGAAGGACAGTTCTCCCTCTGCAAACCTAACTTCCTGGAGGGGAGTCTCTTTGCCCGAAGCGCCGACATAGCCGCCGCTCAGTTGCTGATCCGCGTGCTGCAAGCGCAGCGTGGGCTCAAGTTTTTTGCCGTCTTCCAGCGTTAGAGAGATCTTCCATAATCCGGCCAGCAGCGCCTCGCCCTTGAGCCGGCTCGCTTCGAAATCGAAGCTGCGCTCCTGGCCGAGGATACTGATCGACGCCGTTCCCTTGATGGCGTCCGCGGTCAGTTTGCCCTTGTACAGGAAGCTAAACTCACGTCCGTCGCGGGCCAGAGTGATGCGAAAGGACAGTTCGCCGTCCTTGAGGCGGGCGTCCTTGACGGGCGTGCTGCGGCCCTGAGCGTCCATCATGACGCCGACGAGCTTGTCGCCCGCCTTTTCCATTTTAAGCGTGGACTCCGAGGCCGGCCGGCCGGGCCGATTGAGCCGTACTTGCCAGGCGCCGGTCGGGTCGGCTTTATCCTGCGCTTGGCCGGCGGGCAGAGCCAGTGACATCAGCAGCGCTATAGCTATGACTGCCAGACTGATGGTCGAGCGGCATTTCATGATTGCCTCGGTGAAGCTCCAGGTAGAGAAACGCGTGGCCGGCAACGTTAAGCGAATATTGTAACTTGAAGCGCGTGCGAGGAAAGGGAAAAGCCGGAATGCCGCCGCTCGACAGACATCCGGCACGATTCATTGGTCAAGGCCAGCGGGCCGGATCCCCGGGCTGGTCAGGCTCCAACTCTTCGTGCTACTGAGACGGTAAAGATTCCCCCTGGATCAATCTCCTGCGAAAGCTTTTCAAAGCCGGCAACGTGCACGAGATCGTCCATCTCGGCTTGAGTGCGGCGGCGCATGATCCAGGGCTTGCCTTCGCGGTTGGTGAGCACGCGGGCGATGAATTCCACCTGCGGATGCCAGGGCTGGCCGGTATAGATCAGATGTCCTCCCGGCTCAAGCGCATCGGCCAGGCCACGAAGCGAGCGCAACACCGGCTCGTTGTCCGGGAACAACTCATAAAGCCCGGAGACGATCGCGATGGTGGGCCGCGGCATCACCGATGCCAGTGAGCCTCGGTCGAAGGCGTCGCCGTGCACCAGGGCGACATTGGTAAGACCGAGTTCCTGGGCCAGGCGCCGGGCGGCAGCCAGGTTTTCTTCCTTGTAGTCGCGCAGCATGGCGGTCATGGGAATGTGCGCCAGCTGGCGCATGGTTTCTAGCACGTATCGGCCCGGACCAGAAGCAATATCCAGCAGCCGCACCGGCCCTCCCGCCGCGTGCGTTTTCTCGATGGCGGCGCGCAAGACCTGTTCCAGATGAATCCTCCGCAGCCGAATGCCGCGCCAGCCCAGACTGTTCAGATACGAGCGATCAATCATTCGCCCCAAAAAAGTGATGCCTTGCGGGCGGTTCTCATAGACGTAATCCAGTGTCATACCGGAGTCGAAGCCCGCCCGCCAACCGAGCTGAACGCCGTGGCTTAGTCTCCCTACGGTCTTCATCATCGCCCTCGTGACGGCGAACGAAATCCCGCCCGGCTTGCAGAGGCGATCATACTCGGCCTTGGTGTAGCCGTTCTTGTCGGCATCAAGCAGAGAGACCCGTCGCGGCGGCTGCCGAAAACAATCGTCGATGAACGCGCGCACTTTATCGATGACCTGCGCACGATTCTTCTCGTGGAAGATGGCATGGTAGAACCCGGGAAGGACTTCCATCTGCTTCACGGGAGACGACAGCCGGTCAAAGAACTGCTGCTGGGCGGACCCTTTCACCACCCAGTCCGAGCCGGCGACAAGCATCAGCGTCGGCACGGTAATGGCGCCGGCGTCGGCCAGCAGCCGCGTGGACGTGTCGTGAAGATCGAGAAGGATGTTGACCGCAATCTGGCGGAAGATCAACTTGTCGGCCTGATAGCGCTCTGCCTCCAGCGGGTCATGCGTGAGCATGCTTGCCTTCACGTAGCTTTTCACATACCCCGGCCCAAGCAGTTTCTGACGTAGGCGCAAGAACGGCACCGCGAAAGGAACATAGAGTTTGACGCGAAACGCCGGCGTGGCGAGGATGAGGCCGCGAAGGGGCGGCGCATAGTCATGCACCCAGGCTGCCGCCGTCACTGCTCCGACACTGTGCGCCAGCACGATCATGTTCTCGAGCGCGATGCCGTGCCGCTCCGACAGGAAATGGACGAAGGTGTCTATGTCCTGGATGACCGTGGCGAGGTCCTTGGCCGAACCGCGCTCCCCGGGTGAGCGGCCATGCCCGCGCGCGTCCCAGGCAAAGACGGCCACGTCCTCTAGCGCCAGCGCCGCGACGGTTTCTTGCCAGCGGCCGGAATGTTCGTGGCCGCGGTGAAAGAGCACCAGCGCCTTGTCGGTTGCTCCTTCGGGAACCCAGGCGCGATAGAACAGCTCGGCGCCGTCCTTCAGCTTCATGGTATGTTCGGCTGGCTGGGACGGCCCTGCGGCCCTGGCGGCGAGATCCTGGAGCTGGGTCATAACGCGATCTCCTTTGCCTGCGGTGTTTCGCTTTGTGAAAGAGTAGCAGAAGCAAGAGCCAGCACTGCTTCTCGCAAATCTTCACTGACCGTATGAGCGGATGCACTGGTGCATGGTAAGTGCGAGTACACCCGCGGCTCCCCGATGATAAGTTGCACCTGCCTCGGCCTGGGGAACCAGCTTCCCTTGGGAAAGGCTGCATGCGTGCGATGCAGATAACAGGGTAAGATCGGGTGCGCCGTCCCCGCCGCCAGCATGCCGATCCCGGCCTTGAATTCTTGAATCTCGCCGGTGGCAGAGCGCGTGCCTTCCGGGAAAATCACCAGAATGTTTCCGGGGTTTTCCAGCAATGTCCGGCACAGAGCCAGGCTGTGCCGAACATTGAGATGCCGATCAAAAGGCAAGGCGTTCACCACGATCGCCGCGGGAATCAGCCGGGGAACCTTGACAAAGAAGTAATCCCGAGCCGCTGCTGGAAACGCACGATGGAGCCGGGCAAGCGGTAGGGCGAAAAGGAGACAGAGCGTGTCGAGGTGACTGGCGTGATTGGCGACCAGCACAAAAGACTGCCCTTTCGGCAAGTTTTCCCGACCGACGATTTTCAAGCGATGGTACAGGCGCAGCCAGCCACGAATCACGACGGCAGCGGCCACGCGCACGCCGTAAACGAACATGTCGGGTTCGCGCGGAAAATTTCGCAACCGCTCGATGGCAGGCAGCTCGAGATCTGGCGCCGGCTCGTAGTGCCATGGCTCCATCCCCAGGCCCTCTGTCTCGCACCTTAGAAGAGACCGTGGTAATAGTGTACCAGATGAAAAAAGAGCGGGCCTGTGTAGAGCAGGCTATCGATGCGATCGAGAATACCGCCATGTCCCGGAATCGACGCGCCCATGTCCTTGATGCCAAGATCGCGTTTGATGACGCTGACGGCCAGATCTCCTAGCTGCCCGCCGATGCCGACGATCAAGCCGATCAGGATCAAATCCTTGACGTCGAAAAAGGCAGGAAAGGTAAAACGCAGCAGCCAGGGAAGCGCCATGGAAACGAGGAAAGCGCCCAGGGCTCCTTCCCAGGTCTTCTTCGGACTGATGTTGCTGCGCAGCGGATGCCGGCCAAAGAGCTTGCCGGTGGTATAGGCGGCGACATCGTTTAGTTCCACGGCAAACAGAAGGAAAAGCACATAGCTATAGGCGTGCTTGGCGTTGGTCAGAAAAATCACATGGCCGAACATCCAGCCGAAATACAGATAGCCGAGGATCGCCAGTGCGATCACTTGCAGTTGGCCCTGCGAGCGGTTGCGCAGAATGGGGATGAGCAGCACGAGGGCGATCACATACACCGGCAGCGCCATGAACATGCCGTACCAACCTGGTTTTCCATCGGTGGGATCAGGGACCAGAGCGACCAGTCCGGTGCCGATGATGCCCACGTAGACGGCCCCGGTCATGTACCAATCGTGGTAGAGACCGGTAGCACGGGCGAATTCCTTGAAGCCAAAAACCGCCACGATGGTGAAGACGGTAATCGTGGCGCCCCGTCCCAGAAAGATCGGCACGAGCGCCAGCGGCACGAGAACGAGCCAGCCGCGATACGAGTTCCAGGCATGATCCACATCCTTGTGCAATCCCCAGCGCAAGACGGCGAGCACGGCGCCGGCCACCGCCAGCAGCCCGAACGCCACGGACACATAGAACAAAAAGACATGGCTGGCCAGCGCCTGCGTGGGCGACATCTACGGGACCTCCGGCTTCTGAAGCAGGCCTGGCAATTGATCCTTGGTCTTGAGAGCGCGGAGAATCCGGACCAGCCTGATGGCGATGGTTTGCACACAGCCGGCGATGATGACGAGATTCGTCCAGTCAAGAATGGTGAGGCCGCCGTAGCGGATCTGCCCGTCTCCCCACCAGATGGAGCCCAAAGTAACCCACGCGCCCACGTGCAGAACCACCATGCGCCACGGCTTGGCCATCCAGCCGCTGAACTCGCGCTGCACGCCGACCGCCTGGCCAAGCGTGCCGACATAAGCGGTTAGCAGGGCGAAAATGGCGACCCAGTAACCGCCCAGCGGATGACACAGGCCGCTATGAGCCACGCCGACAAAGATAAGGATGTCCGAGATCCGGTCGGGAAGCTCATTGACGATCTCTCCGCTAGGGCTCGCCTTGCCGGAAGCAAGTGCGACCATGCCGTCGAGCATATTGCACCACAGCCGCACATAGCAGAACAGCACGCCGAGGATCAGCAAAGCCGGCACGGTCAGCGCCTGCCAGAAGCACAGCCCAGCCCCAGCGGAGGCCACAATCGACGCGTAGGAGACGAGGTTTGGATGAATCCCGCGCCGTACACAGAAGCGAACCGCGGCATGCGCCGTGCGCCGAAATGCTTCCGCGATCGGCCGTCGCGATGAGGGTTGGTATTCAGCCATGGATCTGTCTCAGGCCGGGGAGAAACGTGCCAAAGCGCAAGCCGGTCTTGAAAGCGCGGGTGCTTCCTTATATTCGCCGCGAGCGGGGGCGCTATTTGAGTGTCGTT
Source organism: Gemmataceae bacterium (assembly GCA_035939715.1). Taxonomy (GTDB): domain Bacteria; phylum Planctomycetota; class Planctomycetia; order Gemmatales; family Gemmataceae; genus DASZFN01. Next base: position 8,905 of record DASZFN010000955.1, read on the forward strand.
GAGGCCGGCATGCAATCACAATCTTGTACCGCGCCGGCATCGCCTTGTAGAACGGAATTCATTCCGTTCGGGGGCTTTCCATTGAACGGAATGAATTCCGTTCTACAAGCACGCACGCTGATTCATGCCGCTGCACCGCCGCCCAGCAAACGTTCGCGGCGCTGCTCCTCGTCGGCGCGTCGCGCCAGCGCTTTGAAGACATCGCTGCGCGACAGAATGCCGACCAGGCGGTCGGGCTGCTCGGGCCGGACCACGGGGAGACGGCCGATGCCGGCGGCCAGCATGCGCTCGGCGGCGTCGCGGAGCGGCTCCTCGGGAAAAGCTACAATCGCGGGGCGCGTGCTCATGACGTCGGCGCTTACCAGCCAGGCCAGCTCGTCACGCCAGGTGAAGTCGGGCAGGTCGGAGCGCGTCACCATGCTCACCAAACGGCCGGCGTCATCGACCACCGGGTAACCCTGGCGCCGCGGCTGCTCGCCCTGCAGGTAGAACAGATCGAACAGCCGCCGCAACGGCAACGACAGCGGCACGGTCTCCACCTCCGCGCTCATGACCTGGCCCACGGTGTGCACGGCAAGCATGTCCAGCTCGTATTCGTGCCCGATGTGCAGCCCGCGACGGGCGATTTTCTCCGTCATGATCGAATGCTTGAGCAGGCCGAGCGAAACCAGGTCGCTCACCGTGCAGGCGATGAGCACCGGCAGCAGGATGCCGCCTTCATGGGTAAGCTCCAGAGCGAAAACGATTGCGGTCAACGGCACGCGCGCGGCGCCGCCGAAGACCGCGGCCATGCAGATGACCGGCCACAGGCCCGTGGCGGAAAGGCCGGGAGAGACATGCTCCGCCAGACAGGCCAGCGTGCCGCCGAGGGCGCCGCCCATGAGCAAGAGCGGCCCGAGCACGCCGCCGGACGTGCCGGAACCCAGGGCCACCGTCCAGGCCAACGCCTTGCAGAGGAGCATGGCCAGCAAGAAGCCCGCGGTCGCCTGGCCCGCCGCCATGAGCCGCACATATTCGGTCCCGACGCCGAGCGCCGGCGGGAAGAACAGGCCGACCAGGCCGACGACGACGCCACCCAGGACCGGCCACCACATCCAGTGGATGGGCAAGCGCTCGAAGAAATCTTCCACGGCATAAATGCCCTTGCTCAAGAGAACCGCCAGGAGGCCGCAACCGAGGCCGAGCACGGCGAACACGGGCAGGTCCCAGCCGGTCACGGGGATGGTCGCGATCGGGAAGAGCGGCGCCGGGCCCTGTGCCAGCCAGCGCAGCGCTGCCGCCGTCGCGCTGGCCAGCGCGACCGGCAGCAGCGAGCGGACGCGGAATTCAAAGAGCAAGAGTTCGATTGCCAGAAAGACGGCCGCCAGGGGCGCGTTGAAGGTAGCCGCCATGCCGGCTGCGGCGCCGGCAGCGACGAGCACCTTGCGCTCCGCCGCCGTGGTCGGACGGAGCTGGCCGAGCAGCGAGCCGAGTGCGCCGCCGGTCTGAATGATCGGCCCTTCCGCGCCGAAGGGACCGCCGGAGCCAATCGACACGGCGGTCGCCAGCGGCTTGAGTACGGCGACCCGGGGGGCGATGCGGCTCCGGGAAACGAGAATCGTCTCCATGGTCTCGGGAATGCCGTGGCCGCGAATGCCGGCAGAGCCATAGCGCGCCAGCAGCCCGACTATCAGCCCGCCGAGGGGCGGAATCAGCACGACAAGCAAGCCGAGGTGACTATTTGCCGGTGAGACCGAAGTGAGACTGAGCTGGCCGTAGAAGAAGATGTTGGTCGCCAGGCTGATGGCCGCCTGCAGCACAAACGCGGCGACGGCTCCCAGCACGCCGATGCCGCAGCCCAGACCGCACAGCTCAAGCAGCCGGCGGTAATCGCGCTCATGGCGTGCCTCGCCAGCAGGCGGCATGGGCTTCAGGGCGGATAGATACGGATATTTCATGCCGATGCCTGTTTCTGTTTGCGATGCGATTTGCGACTTGTCAAGATCATGCGGGCGGCGATGATATCGCTGGCTCCCTGGCGGTCAATCCGAGCTGCGCGCAACCAAAAATCCAATCGCACGACAAGCTGAATTTCGCGGGCTTGAGCCAAAAACCTATCGACAACCTTATTTGCAAAGAATGCGTGGCCCTGTGGCCATTCACTCAATAAGTTCATCGCAAGATCATATTTTCAAGGCACTTACGTAACATGGCCACGTTGGCCATGTTACTTGGCCATGTGGCCCGATTGACCATGAACGAACAATGTAAACATTGACTTGAAACGATTGTTTGATATAGTCGTATGAGACGAACGTTTTACAGATCTCTCCGAGGACGGCTCATGGTTACCAAGGACGTTACGCAAGCACGGCTGCTGGAGGTAGCTGCTCAGGTATTTGCCGAGAAGGGCTTCGAGGGCGCCACCGTGCGCGAAATCTGCCAGCGGGCCGACGCGAACATCGCCGCCGTCAATTATTACTTTCGCGACAAGGAAAAGCTCTACATTGAAGCCGTCAAGTCGGCTTGCCAATGTGCGGACGAGGAGACGCCCTTCCCGACCTGGCCGGACGGAACGGACCCTCGGATCAAGCTGCGTGACTTCATCCACACGCAACTGCGGCGCATGCTGTCGCCCGATGGGCCTTCGTGGCACCGGCAATTGTTGCTGCGCGAGCTGGCCCAGCCGACGGCTGCCTGCGCCGCCTTCGTGCAGGACCATGTGCGCCCCTCGGCGGCGATCCTGGGTTCGATTCTCGACGAATTGGTCCCCCATCTGCCGGAGCGGAAACGGCGTTTGCTGGCCTTCAGCATCGTCGGCCAATGTTTCTTCCATCGCGTGGCCCAGCCGATCCTCACTCAGCTGGTGGGCGAAGAAGAATATCGCGCTTACGACACGAAAACGCTGGCCGATCACATTACGGAATTCAGCCTGGCGGCGCTCGCGCCCCATTTGAAGCTGGAATAAGTTCGCATTCGGCATTGCGCTATTGTTCTGGGACAGCGGGGGGGTGTTCCCATGATCTGGGTCGCTCTGAAGATGCTGACCGGCAACCGGAGCAAGTACTTTGCCATACTCTTCGGGCTGGCCTTTGCCTGCATGCTGATGGCCCAGCAGCTCTCTCTTTTCGTGGGGCTGATGCGAAACACCGCCAGCCAGATTCGCGACATCCAGGGCGCCGACATCTGGGTCATGGATCCGAGCGTGCAATTCGTCGATGACATCAAGCCGCTTTCGGAGAACGCGCTCTACCAGGTACGAGGCGTGTCCGGCGTTGCCTGGGCCGTGCGGCTCTACAAAGGCCTTGCCCGGGCCCAGTTCAAGGAAGGCAACTTCAAGCAGTTCAGCGTCATCGGCCTGGACGATCAGACCTTCGTCGGCGCCCCGGCCAAGATGCTGCTGGGTTCGCTGGCCGATCTGCGCCGGCCCGACGCGGTGATCCTCGACGAGTACGGCTACCGCTACCTGTGGCCCAACCAGCCGTTGCAGATAGGCAGGACGTTCGAGATGAACGACCACCGCGCGCATATCGTCGGCATCTGCCGAGCCTCGCCGACGTTTCAGACCTTCCCCGTCGCCTACACGCGCTACAGTCAGGCGCTGAGCTATGCCCCGCAGGAACGCCGCGTTCTGTCATTCATTCTCGCGCAGGGTGAACCCGGCCTGCCGTTGGCGGAGGTCTGCAGCCGCATCCAGAAACAGACCGGCCTGGTAGCGCTGCCGCAACAGGAGTTTGCCTGGAAGACGATCGTCTATTACATGCAGCGCACCGGCATCCCGGTCAATTTCGCCACCACGGTCATCCTCGGCTTCATCATCGGCAGCGCCATCGCCGGGCAGACCTTCTACCTGTTCACCATCGACAATCTCAAGCAGTTCGGGGCCTTGAAAGCCATGGGCGTGACGAACGTGCGCATTATCGGCATGGTGCTGATGCAAGGGTTGGTTGTCGGCGCCATCGGCTACGCGCTGGGAATGGGTCTGGCGGCCGTGTTTGAAGAGGTGCTCGGCGCGCAGTTGAAGGCCATCCCCGCCGCCAACTACATGGCCTGGCAGATTCCCGTCGCCACCGCCGCCGCCGTGGCGCTCATCGTAACCGTTGCCGCGTTCGTCAGTCTGCGCCGCGTGCTGGTGTTGGAGCCGGCGGCGGTGTTTCGTTGACAAAGGTCCATAGTCCGTAGCAACTGGCTATTGACTATGGACTACGGACTATTGGCTTCTGACTATGAACTGGATCGCGCTAAAAATGCTGACCGGCGACCGCGCCAAGTACCTGGGCATCATCGCCGGCGTTGCCTTTGCGGCACTGCTCATGGCGCAGCAGGCGTCGATCTTCATCGGCCTCTTGCTCCTGACGAGCAGTCAGATTCGCGACGTTGTTGACGCCGATATCTGGGTCATGGATCCCAGCGTGGAGTACATCGACGAGATCAAGCCGCTGATTGAGGACGACCTGTACCGCGTGCAAGGGGTGCCGGGCGTCGCCTGGGCCGTGCGTTTCTACCGCGGGCAAGCGCGCCTGAAGCTGGGCGACGGCAACTACCAGCAGGCGTTTGTGCTCGGCCTGGACGATGCCACGCTGGTCGGCGCCCCGCGCGACATTATTCTTGGTTCCCTGGCCGACCTGCGCCGGCCCGACGCGGTCATCATGGATGAAGAAGGCTTCAAATATCTCTGGCCCGACCAGCCGCTCGCGGTCGGCCGCGTGCTGGAGATGAACGATCACCGCGCCGTCATTGTCGGCATCTGCAAGGCCTCGCGGACGTTTCAAACTTTTCCGGTGCTTTACACGCGCTATCACCAGGCGCTGCAGTATATTCCGCAGGAGCGCAAGGCGATGTCCTTCGTGCTGGCCCGAGCGGAGCCGGGACTCACGCCGGGCGCCGTCTGCGCCCGCATCCGCCAGCAAACCGGCCGGGAAGCGCTCACGCGCAACGAGTTTGTCTGGCGGACCATGAGCTATTACCTGCGCCGCACCGGCATTCCGGTCAATTTCGGCATCACGGTCACCTTGGGCTTCATTGTCGGCTGCGCCATCGCCGGGCAGACCTTCTACACCTTCGTTCTGGAAAACCTGAACCAGTTCGGTTCGCTGAAGGCCATGGGCATGAGTAACGGCCGCATTCTCCGCATGGTGCTGCTGCAGGGCCTGGTCGTCGGCGCCATCGGTTACGGCATCGGCATCGGCCTGGCGGCGCTCTTCGGCGAGCTGGCCTCGCACAGTGGCCGGCTGGCGTTCTACATGTCCTGGCACATCCTCGTGGGCACGGGTGTGGCGGTGCTCATCATCGTCCTGGCGTCGAGTTTGATCAGCGTGCAGCGGGTGTTACGGCTGGAGCCGGCGGTGGTGTTTCGGGGGTAGTCATTGGCCATTCGTCATTAGCGATTCGCTAATGACGAATGACCAATGACCGAGGTTGGGGGCGGATATGGCAACGGCAACACAGACTGACCTGGCGGTTGTTTGTGAGAGTGTGACGAAGGATTTTGGCCAGGGCGAAGCGCGTGTGCAGGCTTTGCGCGGGGTGGATCTGGAGGTTCGGCCGGGAGAAATGACTCTTCTGGTCGGGCCGTCGGGATGCGGCAAGACGACGCTGATCTCCATCATTGCCGGGCTGCTGGATGTGACGGACGGCGAGATTGCCGTGCTGGGGGAGGATCTGCGTCAACTGCGGGGGCGGCGGCTGGTGCGCTTTCGCGGCGACAATATCGGGTTTGTCTTTCAGCAGTACAACTTGCTGCCGGCACTGACGGCGGCTGAGAACGCCGCCGTGCCCTTGCTCATCGCCGGCGTGCCGCGGCACGAGGCGGTCCGCAAGGCGCGCCAGGTGCTGGGGGCGATGGATCTGGAAGCCCGTGCCAACGCCTTGCCGTCCCAGCTTTCCGGCGGCCAGCAGCAGCGCGTCGCCATCGCCCGCGCCCTGGTGCACGAGCCGCGGCTGCTGGTATGCGACGAACCGACCGCCGCGCTGGACGCGAATTCCGGGCGCAATGTCATGGAGCTGTTGCGCCGCGTTGCCGTGGAGCCGGACCGAGCCGTCATCGTGGTGACGCACGACAGCCGCGTTTTCGACTTCGGCGACCGCATTGTCTACATGTCCGATGGCAAAGTCGAGCGCATCGAAGAACAAGGAAGAGGCTGATATCTCGTTCCCAGGCTCCGCCTGGGAACGCCCTGCTCGTGAGGCTCTGCCTCACGGCGGCATCAGAAAGAGAGGCATGCTATGCAAGGCAAACTGAGCAAGTACCTGCTGCCCCTGCTGGCCACAGCAATGCTAGGGTTTTCGATCTTCCATGTCGTGCGCGCCCAACAAACGCCGCCACAACCGCCCCCGCCCGTGGAACCGGCGCGCACGCCCTTCGGCCGCACCGTGGCCGGCGCCGGCATCACCGAGCCGATCAGCGAAAACATCTCCATCGGCTCGCCGTTCCCCGGCGTGGTCCTCGAAGTCCTTGTCCCGGTAGACAAGGTCGGCCAGCGTATGAAGGCAGGCGATCCGCTCTTCCGCGTCGATGACCGGCAGCTTCGGGCGCAGCTCAAGGTCAACGAGGCCAACCTGGCGGCGGCCGAGGCGCAACTGGCCAAGCTGGAGGCCATGCCGCGCAAGGAAGAGCTGCCGCCCAGCGAGGCCAAGATGAAAACCGCCGAGGCCAACGTCAGCATGCAGAAAGACCTCTACGAGCGCGCCCGCCGCCTGATCAACACGCGAGCCGTGGGCGAAGAAGAGTTCCGCCAGAAGGAGCTCACATTGCTCAGCGCGCAGCGGCAACTGATGCAAGCTCAGGCCGAGTATAACCTGCTCAAGGCGGGCGCCTGGGAGCCTGACAAGGTCATCGCTCGGGCCGCCGTCGCCCAGAACCGCGCGCAACTGGAGCAGACGAAGACCGACCTGGCGCGCTCGCTGGTGCGGGCGCCGGTGGACGGCGATGTCCTGCAGGTCAATGTCCGCCCCGGCGAATATGTCGGCACGCCGCCGTCGCAAGGCCTGATCATGCTCGGCAACGTGCACATCCTGCACGTCCGCGTCGATATCGACGAGCACGACATCCCGCGCTTTCGCAAGGGCGCCCCGGCTCGGGCCAGCCTGCGCGGCGATCCCAGCAAGGAATATCCACTGACTTTCGTCCGGGTTGAGCCGTTCGTCATCCCCAAGAAATCCCTCACCGGAGACAACACCGAGCGCGTGGACACGCGCGTGCTCCAGGTGATCTATGCCCTGGATGCGACCGACAAGCCGATTTACGTGGGACAGCAGTTGGATGTGTTCATCGATGTGGCTGCGGTCAGCCCAGGCCAGCTGACTGCAATGAAAAAGTAATGTCGTGGGCTCGGTCGGCTCTCATCAAAGGTGCAAGCACACGTCCGCGAACCAGAAGCCCTCGTGCATGCTCGCTTCGCCCACGCGAACGGGGATTGGTCCGGAGAACATTGGCCCGGCGTGGCAGAAGGTGTGAAATTCGCCGCGTTCCCCGCACGGATCGACCCTGGAGGAGAACTCGGCAAGCAGCTTCGCATCAAATGCTCTTCCCACGTAGCTGCCGTCGAGCTGCCCGGGATCAACGCAGGTGAGCACCGCTTGCACGCCGGCGGCCAACATCGTTTGTGCCAGGGCAGGCGTGTCAGCCGGCGTGCCCCACAGCGGGAAGAGCGGTGTGAGCCCGGTGCCAGCCAATTGCCTTTCGCGGTACGCGCGGATTTCTTCCAGAAATAGATCGCCGAAGGCGAAATGCGTAATCCCTTGCGCGCCCGCCCGGCCAAGCAACTCCTGCATCCTGGATTCATACTCCTCGTTGCTGCACGGCCAGGGCAGCAGGACGGGCCACAACGGCAGACCGGCCGCACGGGCTTGTGCTTCGACCAGCTCGCGGCGGACGGCATGCATGGCCACGCGGTTGGCCGATTCATTGAAGGTCGTCACCAGGCCGACGACCTCGACCTCGTTCTGCTGCCGGAGGACGTGCAAGCACCAGGCGCTGTCCTTGCCGGAACTCCAGGACAGCAGCGCTTTCGGCTTCATTTGTGCTTTTGGGATCAGGAAGCAAACGAAGAGACAACGAGAAGACGGGCGCCTTTTCGGATGCGTTTTATAACCGGCAGCATCCGGGCCCGCAAGGCGGCAAATTCGAATCACAGCTCATGGGCAATGGCTTGCCCCCCGCTTGCGGCTTGGCGGGCACGCTCAGCAACCGCTCCAGCCGCTCGCTATGACACTCGGGGCACTCGACTCTCTCCCCGTTGAAGACCAGTGTCTCAAAGGTATGCTCGCATTTCTTGCAGGCATATTCATACATGGGCATGACTTGCTCCTTCTTGGTATCACGTGCGCTTCCGCTTATAGATTTCGCTGGCGCGCATAAGAATCTGGTTTTCACTATCGGTCAGGCTCTGCTTGCCGAAACGGGCGACCTTTTCCAGCACGGCGTCGAGCTTGGCTTCCAGTTGTTCGTCCACATCCCCGGACGGGGGCGCCGCGACCGAAACAGGCTGGCGTGGCTCCTCCCGGTAAACGCGCAGCTTGGGCCGAAATAGTTGCCGCTGCCAGCCGTGCAGCGCCGCCCACAGCGTCATCAGCCGCCAGTGCCGCTGATAATAGACAAAGGCGAAAGCAGCGCCGGCCAGATGTACCGAGACGGCGGTTCCGCCCGCGTGACCGGTCAGGAAACCGAACCCGTCCTGGGCGATCTCAAAGAGCACAAACAACCAGATCGGCACCGGCAAGAAGAAAAACAGGTAAATGATGCGCGTCGGGTAATGGATGGCGCAAAGCACCAGCACGGCCATCACTGCTCCCGAGGCGCCGATACACAATAGTCCCTGATGAGGTAGGAACCGCCAGGCGAGCGTAAAGACTATGCCGCCCAGCACCGCCGCGCTCAGGTAGATAGCCAAGAACTCTTTCGGCCCGTACAGATCTTCCACGTCGCTGCCGAACCACCAGAGAAACAGCATGTTGAAGATGATGTGCATCGGCAGACTTTGCTTGGTCGGCTGATGCAAAAAGGCGTAGGTCAGCACCCGCCAGACCTGGCCGTGACAGACCAAATCGGCATCGAGACGCAAGCTATCCGTGACCGGGCCTTCTGACTGGACCGGCGCGACTTGGCCCCGAATTTCCCGCCTAACGAAATCCGGTTCATCCGGCAATGTCACCATTTGCAAGATGAAAAGGACCACGTTGATCCCGATCAGATACTTGCACATCCGCCCGCGCTCGATGAACGAGCCCAGATAGCTGGGTGTTTCCTTGCGGTAATACTCGCGGTCGTAAATGCCCATGGCCGTCCTCTAGGCGGGTCGCGCTATCTCGCCATTCCTTTTTACCACATCGGCGCAGGCGGAAAAAGAGTGGGCCTGCATTTCGCTTCAACTTCGTCCCTGCGCCCAGCGGCTTGCGCCGGGCATGCTTGTCGATGAAATCCAGGATCGCCTTGGTCGCGGGATCGCCGTCGCTGGGCAGGCTGGAAGCAAGGCTATTTGACCCATGGGATGGGAGCACGGCTGGGCTGCGGCCAAGATGCGGGCGGTCGCCTCTTTGTCGGTGTTGGGGCTGTTGAGATGTTTGATCGGCACCCCGTGCTTTTGCGCCAACCGTTCCGATTGCTCGCGCAGCCGCGCCGTCAACGCCTGGCAATGGTCCCGGAAATCGACGTAGCGGATCTTCTCCTGGTAAAGGTAGCTGTCCAGGCCCCGGGCATTGTTCAGGGGGCGCGATTCGCCGCGAAACCGCAAACGATCAAAGCCTGCCAAAACAAAGCTGACGAAGGCCCCGAACCGTTGATACCTCCCTATCATCCGAGACACGCCCTCCTTTTCCACCCCCTTCGACGGTTGACGCATCACTAGCTTCCGGCGCTACTTGCTGGCTACTCCTTCTTCGTCAAATCCTTGAACTTAATATTCTTGAAGGTCACCTCCATGGCCGGATAGCCGGCGTGCATCTGCCAGGCGATGATGCCGTCCTCGGGCATGGTTGGAAAGTCATCGTCCACGGTCGTTTCCCCGTTGAGCTTGATGGTCACATGCTTGCCGGCGACCTTGATCGCATAGTCGTTGAAGTCGTCGGGTTTGAGCACCTTCTTGACCAGGTCGGTCGGTGCGGCTTTCATCATGCCGCCGAAGTGCTCGCCATACAGGCTGCCCCAGTAGACGTCGCCGATATCGCATTGCGGCCCCTTGACGGC
>DASZFN010000956.1:0-7182 GCA_035939715.1 Gemmataceae bacterium
TCACTCGAAATCCCTCCTGGCTTCGGGTTTTGCGAAAAGTCGACACCTTTTCAAACCCCGGAAACACCGAGAGATTTCGAGTTTTTTATGAAATTCTGCCGCCGATCAGCGGCAGCTTCGCTTCGTTAAGGGCTAGACAGCCTGCGACGGAATGAAGTCAACAAGCACAAGACGGCGATTGTCATCAACCAAGCCACCTCTAATATTGCCGCAACCGTCGAAAGACTCTGTGGGAAATGGCCGTCAAACGCGGCTCTTAGCGACAGAATAGTGAGTGCTCGTATGGAGTCTCGGGACGAAGTTGATTTTGAGGAAAAGAGCATGGCCAACGGTGGCAGGTATCCTCGCGGCTCATTGGGTATTCTTGCCAAATTCATCAAGCTTGAATACAAGGGAGCCAATCTTTGGCGGCGCGAGGTGACGGGGAAGGTCTATACAAATGCCACCTCGGAACTCGTTTATGGAAAAATGGGGGTGCCCGGATCGCCGTTTCCTTTGCGGATTAAAGATCGGCTTTTACCCTCGCCCGGCCATGGCGCACCAACATGGCCAGCGTGTGAACCGTCTTGGTACGGGCGATGCATAAAGCGCCGCTAAACCGTCAAGAGCATTCCGCAGTCTCCAGCCGGAATTTGCCAAGTTTTTCAAAGAACGCCATAGGTTGCATGTGTTTGGCGGGCATCCTATGGCCAAACGCGGACAAGCGCCACGTTCACGCGATTTTCAAGCTTTTCCCGTTCCGCAGAATTCTGCGGCACGGGGACCATCTGCGCGGCGCGCGCGACGATACCCCCAAAAACCGTCCGCCAATGTGCTATGTGTTGGCGGGCGGGCGGGACGGGGACAGGGACGGCCAGAAGCGGACAATGCCGGATATCCACAGAAAGAAACGCAGCCCCCGCATACCCACGCGAGTTTTCTCAGGCTTTTCCCGTCGTGCAGAATTCTGCACCACGGGCACCCGCGTCGCATTGCACCATTGCTTGATTCCCTATGGCGACGTGGCCCGGCAGATGACAGTCCATTGTCACCGTCTGGAACAACTAGACTTGTAATGTTCAATAGCATTTCCGTACCTTCGCCACAAATTTACCAAGATTCTTCAAGACCGCCACAGACCGCCAGGTGATTTGGCGGAAGTCGAGGCGAGATTGTCATAAAAGGGATGTCCAAACTCCCAATACGGCCAATCCCGACCCCAAGATGCCCAACACGGCCACGAAGATGGTCACCACAACCATCAAAATCCCCAGGAAATCGACCAAGATGGGCAAGATGGCCAGCCCTCTCTACCCCTGGGTCCGCCGCCGAACCGCCACTTGCATTGGCGGGCGGACGGCGGACTGCCCGAGACCCCCCGCCTCAAAAATCCTGGCAAACTGGCAAACTCAATTTTTTTTCGGACGCAAGTCACCGCTTCATTTGCCGTTACGGCGCTCTATGAGTTTGCCAACCGTGGCAAACTCGTTGGCAAAGTGGCAAAGTCATTTTGACAGGCCGCCTCTCAGTGAGGCCGTCTGCCGCCAAAGCCGTCCCTGGGCGGCGGGCGGGCCAAGAAAAAACTGAAAGCTCTGGTCAGGCACGCCGCCCGCTGCCCCGCCCTCGAAACATTTCGCAGGCAAATCGAAATCCGGGCCAGGAGTTGAAAGGCCTCGCGGATGTCCGGAGCGATCGGCTGTTACTGGCAGCGATCAGCTGCCAGGCTCTTTCGGCAATCGATCGATGCGCCGGCCTGCGCGATAGAGGCCCCACACCAGGACTGCCACCAGCACAAGAATCACGCCGCCGAGAACGAAGGGATTATTAAGCACGCGGCGCATCACGATGCCCGTCGGCGCGCCGGCGGCGGACTGCGTTGTTTGGCTACTCAGCCGGACGGCGACGGGCTGGTAACCCCGAGCCAGCGATTCACGCAGCGTTGCCGTGTCATAGCTGGGCGCCTTGGCGGCTTCCGAACCGTAGGACAAATGGTAAGCGACGCCGGGAGCAGCGAGAAATAACGCCTGGTAGGCATTGCCTTCGCCGCGCACCCCCGTCACAGCCAGGGCAGGATTATCCCCGTTATCGATAACGATTCGGTACTCCTCGTGGCGCGCCTCGGGAAAGGAGACCAGCAACTCGTCCCGGTGCAGGTCGCGAAAATCCATGCGGGAGATCGTGCCCGTGCCGATGTCGTGCCATTGCGTTCGCATACCCTGGGCAAGCGGCACCTGAACCGCTACGCGGCGACTGAAATTGCGGCTGGAGGTTTCCACATGAAATCCGGTCAGCGGCTCGCGTGTGGTGTGCACGTGGATAAACGTCTGCCGGCTTTCGGCGCTCGCTTCTGCTTTGAAGTCCGCGACCGGGTACTCGGCCTTCCTGTCCCCCTGGCGACGTTCGTGATACCAGAAGTCGATGCGGTCGATGCGAAACGGTCGCCGCTCTACGGCAGTTCTTTCCACGCGCTCGGTTTCCTTGCCGCCCTGGAGCCGGCGGGTCAATTCCAGAAGCTCGGACTCCTGGTTGGAAGTCACGTCGCGGATGGTGAGGCGAAAATGGCTGTAACGGTTTTGCGGCAAGCCAATCTCGTGGTTGCCGACGTCCATGTATCGGGAATAGTCGAAGATAAGTGCATCGGCGACAAGCGTCTGCCAACTCCGGCCGTCGCTGCTGCCGGAGACCTGCACCTGCTGCTGATAGTTCCTCAGGGGAGTCACCAGGCTGATGCCTTCGGCCGGCGGGAGCTTCTCGTCCTTGGAAACCTGGATCTCCAGTCCGCCCTCCTTTAGCTCCCGCAAAGAGACATCCCCGGCCGGCGCGGTCTGCCGGACGGAAACGGTGCGGGGTTCGGTCACCTTCTGGAGGAGGAAGGGAACCTCATTACCTTTGTCGTCGAGGACACGCAGGTCGGCAAGGCCGTCGGAAGTGCCCGCGTAGACGTCGCTGTCCAGAAGCGGAGCCAGGATCTCTTCCTGCTTCAGATTGCCGGCATCAATTCCCTTAAAGAAACGCGGCTGCTGGGCAGTTACACCTGGGACGAGCGTGGCTGCGATCAGGCACGCGCCGAGCTGGTGAAAAAATTGGTACCGGCGCTGGGCGCAGAGAAGTTGGTGGCCCGGACATTCTTGTCCGGGCGGCCGGACACGAATGTCCGGCCCACAAGGTTCGGCTGGAGACAGTCCCCATTTTTGGATGCACTTCATGGGTTGCGTTCTCCTTCCGCCCGCGGAGCGATGGCAAACGTATGGCGGTACTTGAGGTAGATAAACGAACCGCACAGCACCAGGATGCCCAACAGAATGAAAGCGATAATACGGTAAAACGGATCCAGGCGCGCGAGGTCAACGAAGAACACCTTCCAGGCCACAACCGCGAACAGCGCCAGGCCAATGTACCGCAAGGTGCGCACATTTTTCCAGATCCCCGACCCAATCAGTGCGAGCGCGAAGAGCGACCAGAGGATCGAAATCCCACCCGCCTGCAGCCCGGGCAAGTAGTAATGAAAGAAGGTGTTTACCTCCAGAGTGGCATACACAAACAGCATGACCAGCGCCAGGGCGCCGGAAGCAAGCGCCGCCGCGCGGGCATCGACGCGGCCGATCAGGAAATAGAAAGCGGCCGCGAAGAAGCCCACCGTCGCTCCGAAGTCCAGGAGCCGCAGGGCGGCCTGGCCGAAGGAATAGTCGGCGGCATAGAGAAATTCGTAGCTGACATTCCAGGCCGGCAGATCAAAGACGATCAGCTTCGCGACCAGACCGGTTACAAAGAGGCTAAGAAGGACCAGCACGACCTGGCTAAGACCGGCAAGGTACTCATAGAGCAAGTAGCCACACATCGCCAGCCACAACAGCGTCAACAGGGGAAGCCGCAGCGGCTCGGAGAAATATCCCAGGGTGCGGTCCATCTCGAAATGGAGATAGATAAAGACCATGGCCAGAGCGACCGCCAGCGCCGCTCGGATGGCCCAGTTTTCCCGAATCCAGCTGCGCATGTCGTTGGCCGCAGGCAAAGCGGCCGGGGCAGCGGCCGGCCGCTGGCGGAGCAGGAAGTAGGCAGCGCCGAGCGAGGCAATCGGCACGCCGAACATCACCAGGCGCTGCACCACTTGCAGAAGGTAGTCCAGCGGCTGAAGATCTTCCGGCAGCGCCGTCAAGTATTGAGCCGCCAGATCGATAAAAGCGTAGCGCCACAAGACGATGGCGTAGAGCACATAAGCCACGTGGCGAAGGAACTGGCTCCCGAGCTTGCCGGCAATCCAGAGCATGACCAGGGCCTGGATCGCCCAGCTGGCCGTTATCCACAGGGGAGAGAGCAGCAGCGGAATCGTGACCGAAACGAAGAAGGCCGCCAGGCCGATGAAACTGAACAGCAATCCTCGATCCAGCAGCCGGCGCACCAGGAAGTAATAAACGTGACCGGTGTAGAAGACCGCCAGCCCCAGCGTGACGGCTGCGACCCACTGCCGGCCGAAGGCCTCGTCGATGAGCCGGTAACCGAGCGCGAAGAAGATGCCGGCGTTTACGAACAGGCTGAGCAGGTCGAGCAGCGTGGACGGCAGGCGATGGGCGATGTTGTAGATGAACACCATCGTGGAAAAGAGGACGAAGAAGGCGGCCAGGAACGGCATCACTTGCCAGAAGTATTCCTCGGAGTAGTCGCGCAGCGACACGAGGACGAGCGTAACCGTGCAGGCGAAGCTGAGGAAATTCAAGAGCGGCCAGTTTTTCCAAAGGCACACGCCCAGGCTGCCCAGACCCAGGAGAAGCATGTAGCCGTACAGGCCGGGGAAGTTGACCTCTCCGGTGGACAGCATGACGGGGGTGCCGTAGCCGCCGAGCACCCCCAGGACGGCCGCGAGCACCGAATTGAAGCGCACCGCGATCCAGCCGGCAGAGACCGTGACCAGGGCCATCAGCCCAAACGCCACCAGTAACGTCACGAGGTGATAGAAATTCGCGGCGGCAAAGACGCTGAAATACAACGTCGCTAGGCCGGCGCCAAGGAGTCCTTGACCGAGCAGGTGGTACCTCCGCCCGAGCATTTGCGTGCCGGCGATCAGCATGGCCAGGCCGGCGGCTGCCGCCAGGCACACGCGGGCGACCGGACCGATCAAGCCGTGTTCGATGGAATACTTGAGGAAAAAGCCGATTCCCATCACCAGGATGACAACGCCGATCCGCAGCAGCCATTGACTGGCGACGGCATATTCGATCGACACGCCTTCCGGAATATGTTCCTCGCCGACAACGATCCAGTTCCAGGCCTTATGCAGGACTTCCTTGGCGGCAGTCTCAAACTGGCTCGGCTCCCGTGGTTTAGGCGGCGGCTCCGAGACAGGCGTGCCTGCAGGCGGAGCGGACATCGCGGGTTGGGGGGTTGATCGGGGCGGTGCTGCAGGCCCGGCGCCAGTCGGCGCGAATGCGGCGGGAGCCGCCTCGCGCGCCGGTTCAGGAACAGGAGCCGCCTCCGCTACCGCCGCCACTGGCGGCTCGACTTCACGAACGGGGACAGTCAAATGCTGCGTCCGCAGCTCCGTGAGTAGCCCTCTGATGCGGATTTGCTCGCGGCGCAGCGTTTCCATCAGATCGGTAAACTTCTTTTGACGCCGCAGAATGCTCAGCACGACAACGAGCGTGGCGGTCGCCAGGGCGGCGAGGATCAGATCCGTACAGACGAAGATCTCGCTCATGCAATCGGCCCTCCCTAAGGGTCTGCGCCGCCATTGACTCTGTTCTGTGCGTGCCCTTGTCCAAAGACATAGGCGAGAACTCAAACGCTTATATAACGCTGTTTGGGATTTTTTTACGAAGTAGCCGAGGTCGGCTAGGATGGATCAAGGGTCGGATGGACAATGTCCAGAATTGGTCCAAGCAAACGGCTGCAAAAGAATTCCAGCGGCCGAGACTGGGATTCATGTCTTCTTCAGGATTGCTAACATGCGCCTCAAGGTCTTATCCGCCGAGTTTATCCTGAAAAGGGGTCGAGCACATGCCAACCAGAATCCGAGGACTACCTGCCGGTGCTGTCTTTCTCTTACTCATTTGCCTCGCTGGCTGTGGACAGGAGCCTACCGTCTACGGAACGGGGGGAAGCGCGGGGAGCTGGTCGTCGAGCGCGGCGGACCGCACACCTGGAATTGATGAAGCGTCTGTCACATTTATCACGCTCAAAGCCGGTCCGCCGAAGGGTGTCCCGTTTGTCGTTTGGTCCGATTTAGCTAACGGCAATGGCGGCAGTGGTAACGGCAGCGCTGGCGGCGCGTCTTACGAGGGTCGTCATTCCGCCAGCGATGGCCGGCGCATCGAGTTCCGCGCCACGACTACCGATGGCAAATCTGGCAGTATTACGATTGCGGGAGTTAATTACGATCTGGCAAACGGATCGCTTTTTCTGGTTTCGGCGCGTGACGACCCGCCAAAGGTCGCTCAGCTAAACTTCGACCTGAGTGGATTTCCCGAAGGCGACGCACTCAAGGTGCTTGCCAAGTCAAATCCCCAGATTCGCGAGTTTTTCGAGAAACACAAAAAGGAAGATGCAAAGAGCAAATAGGAAACACCAGCGAGCGGGCCGGGCAGGCAAGGTTCGTGCGCCGACATGTATCTCAGGATTTAGTCAACTCCTTGCCGTAGTCATTGCTGGGGTCGCGAATGATGGTGTGAATGTGATTGGTGCCCCCTTGCGGAGCGTACTCGATCAGAAGCGTGGGGCCCTGGATTCGGTAGTAGGCAGCGCTCCCCTTGGTCGTCGGCCCGTACCAGGCAAAGTAGGTTTCGTCGATTTTTGCCTTGAGCGCGGCCAGCCGGCTCGCGGCGGCGTCGTCAGGCAGGATGTGGACCCAGGCGCCGATCAAATCCAGGAGCGCGGCACGCTGATCTTCCTTGAGCGCGTCGCACTTGAGTCCCTCCGGCCGAATCGTTTTGCCATCCTGACCCGGTCCGAGCACAAGGTTCCTGGGTTTGCCGCCCAGCACAGCTTGTTTTTGCTGCTCCGCATCGAGCATGTTGACGAGCTTGAAGGCGAGGTCGTTCTCCGGTCCCAGGGGCCGCACCGTCTTGCCGTCTCTCGTGAACGAGTCTGGTTGCGCGCCGGTGTGCGTCGGCGTCAGCACGGTGTCCTTGCCGACGATCGTGACGTTGATCCCCAGGTGATGACCGCCGAACTGCAGCATCCACGGCCTGGTCGCCGAAGGCGTGCCGAACA
>DASZFN010000957.1:0-2249 GCA_035939715.1 Gemmataceae bacterium
TTCGACCGCGAGTTTCGGCGCGCCCGGCGTAAATGCCGCCGGCGTTATAACATCCAACCCAACCACCTGCTTCGGCAGCGCGGCGGCGGGTTGCGGTGTCGGTCAGCCGCAGAATTTCTATGGTCCGCTGGCCCAAAATGGCTATCAATTAGGCGTAATCACCACCGGTCCCAAGGCCGGCACTGCGATCGGCAACAACGGCCAGGCTTTCCAGTTTCAGCTGGCCGGCGCCTGCGCCGGGCAATTGCTGAACGGCGGCGGCGGCGGCAAGACGACGGGCTCGTTCAATGGCACCTGCTTCGGTACGCCGGCCAATCCGGGCGATCAGACCGCGGCCTTCAATTCGACTCTGGTGATGCCGCTGACGCGTGGCAACATCTACCAGCGCGTGTCGTACGACCTGTCTTCGACCACGGAGATTTATGCGACCCTCAACTGGGCCGAGAGCCGCACGCAGACCGTTCCCGCCGCGTCCGGCAACAGCGGCACAAGGTCGGTCAATTGCGACAACGCCTTCCTGCCCAGCACGAATATATTCGGTACCAACTTGTCGGCGGCCGCGACCCTGGCGGCGTGCAATGCCTTATATCCCGCCGCCGGCGGCACCGTCGGCACCGCTCCGATCGGCCCGGGCCAGGGAACCCAGAACCTCACGGGGATCGCCGGAAGCTTTGGCTTCAGCGATGGCCTGCAAAATATTCCGAACATGACGAGTGTGCAAACGTTGCGCTCGCAGCGCCGTTATGTGGTCGGTGGCGACGGAAACTTTGACCTGTTCGGCAAGAGCTGGAACTGGGCCTCGTATTTCGAGCACGGCGAATCCGACATGGGCCTTCGCGTTTACGGCAATTTGCTGAACAAAAACGGATTTCCTGCTCTGAACGCCACCGGCACGAACGTTACGACTGTCTCTAACGGCCAGCGCATGACCCTGGCGCAGGATGCGATCGTCAATGCGTCCGGCCAGATCGTCTGCCGCAACACCATCGCGCAGTTGAACGGTTGTGTGCCGTTGAATGTGTTCCTCAGCTCGGCCCCTCCCGCCCTCGGCGCCATCCAGTATGTCCTCGCTCAAGACGTCCCCATAGGGACGAGGGCGGGCTCGAGCGCTGTCCAGACCACGCGCCAGGAAGCCTTCAGCTTCAGCGTCGATGGTTCGCCGATCGAGGATTGGGCGGGCCCAGTCGCGGTCGCGGCGGGTTACGAATATCGTGAGGAGCACTACAGCCAGCGTGGCGACCCGTACGGCGCCGGCATTTCGGCCTCCACTCCGGCCACCATCAATGAACCTTGCACCGACCCGTCGATCAATTGCTCCGCCCTCGTTCCCGGTTCCTGGGCTGCCGGCAATTATGCCAATGGCCGCGGTACCTACCATGTGAACGAGGTGTTCGTGGAAGTGGGCGTTCCGCTGCTGAATGACACGTTCTGGGGCAAGATGGACCTCGAACTCGCTGGCCGTCACGCGCGCTACAGCACGGCGGGTGACGCCAATACCTGGAAAGTGGGTTTGGCCTGGGATACGCCGATCCCCGGCATTCGCCTACGCGCCTTGCAGTCCCGCGACGTTCGCGCGCCCAGCTTGCAGGAAATCGCTCCGCCGTTGACGGGTGTTAACGTCAACATCAGCAACGACTTCGTGGCCGGACGCCCGAGCCTTAACATCCTTGGGCAGACGACGGGTAACCCCGCCTTGAAGCCCGAAAGGTCGCAGACCACGGAAGCCGGCATCGTCTGGCAGCCCGATTTCATCCCGGGCTTCCAGATGTCCGTCGACTATTGGCGTATCGCCGTGCAGGGCTATTCCGTGCAGCTATCGGCGCAGCAGGTGGAAGATCAATGCTTCAACGGCAACCTGAGTTTCTGCGGTCAGAACACCATCAGAACGGCCAACGGCGTCAATCAGGACGCCAACAATCCCGGTGGTCCGCCTGCCGGTTCCGCCGCGGTGGTTGCGAACCAGGTCACGGCGGTTGTGTCGGCGCCGTTCAATGCGGCAAGCGTGGTGACCGACGGGATCGACATCGAGGCGGCCTACACCTTCGACTTGCAGGACTATGACGTTCCCGGCCAGTTCACTTTGCGTTCGTTGGCATCGCATGTCAGCAAGTGGCTGCTGAACAACGGGCCTCTGATCCCCAACACCATGGCGAACCAGGAATTTGCCGGCTATATCAACAGCAGCCGCGTCTCCGGTCCGGCCGCCTTATCCTATGGCCAGAGCGGCGGCACCATCTTTACCTGGAAAC
>DASZFN010000958.1:0-21827 GCA_035939715.1 Gemmataceae bacterium
GGCTCGATTGGCGGCGATGTCTTCAAGGCCGCCTCAATCGCGCGCGCGCAAACCCGGCGCACGGTCGCCGTGGCCACGGTGCTCATCGATCGCGCCATGGGCCTGTGGGGCATTATCTGTATGGTGGCTCTTTTCGGCAGCGTGTTCTGGCTCTCCGGGGATGCCGTCGTCCTCAAGCCGGGCGATTCTTACCTGCGTTCCATCATCCTGGCCAGCCTGATCATCATTGCTGTCTCCGTGATCTTGTGGTTAAGCATGGGGGTACTGCCCGCTCGGAATGCGGAACGCTTTGCCCGGCGACTCATGCATATCCCCAAGGTCGGCCAGTCCGTGGCGGAATTTTGGCGAGCGCTGTGGATGTACCGCACCAAGGTCGGCAGTATTGCGCTGGCCCTGCTGCTGACGCTGGGCAGTCAGGTGTGCTTCGTCTGCACCATTTACTTCGCAGCGCAGACCTTTCAAAATACCACGCGGCCTGCGCCGTGTCCGACTTTCCGGGAGCACTTCCTGTTGATACCAAGCGGCGTCGCCGTTCAGGCCCTGCTGCCGACGCCTGGCGGCATGGGCAGCGAAGGGTTTTACGGCTATCTGTACGCGCGGGTTGACCCCAGCATGCAAACCACCGGACTGTCTGCCGCCTTCCTGCAACGCACGATCATGTGGAGCCTGGCGCTGATCGGCTACTATCTGTCCCTGCGCATGGGGCGCGCCGCTCCGCCAGCACCGGCGGAAGAGGCCGATCTCGCCGTCGTGCCGACCGCTTCTTGAACGTTCTTCGGCCGGTCAATTTTAACAAGTTTCTCACGAGCTACTCATTTTGCTCGTCCTACGATGTGGGTTGTTTTAGGGAAGATATGTTGGCTCTCAGCATTTCCCTTCAGGGATTTCGCAGGGCTGCGGTCCCGGCCCAAGGTTTCCGCTTCATTTTTCCAATCATTGGGAAGGTGTATCATGCGCTATGGTCGTTTGCAAAAGAACGCTGGTTTCACGCTCATCGAGCTGCTGGTGGTGATCGCCATCATCGCCGTGCTCGTGGGCCTGCTGTTGCCGGCTGTGCAGAAGGTGCGCGAGGCCGCCAATCGCGCCAAGTGCTCGAACAACATCAAGCAAATGTCGCTGGCTTTGCACAACGCCAACGACACCTGGGGACGGCTGCCGCCCATGGCGGGAACTTACGGCGGCGCTTATTTTGCGCCGTTGTTCTGGCATCTCTTGCCCTATATCGAGCAGGATAACATCTGGAACGCCGCGACGGTTGGCGGCGTCATCTTCCCCAACTGGCACTCCCTGAACCCAACGGGCACTCCGCAGTACCTCCGGCAGGTGAGAATTCCTGTCTATCAGTGCCCGTCTGATCCGAGCATCAGCAAGAACTGTCTCGATTGGTGCAATGGCGATGCCTCCTATGCGGGCAATTTCCAGGTGTTCGGCAATCAGCAAAACTTCAACAACTGGGACGGCCAGGCCAAGATCCCGACCACCTTTGAGGATGGCCAGACCAACACCATCGTGTTCGCCGAGAAATATGCCGCTTGCAACGGCTATACGAATCCGGGCGGAACCTGGTGGATGCGGGGTATCTACAACGTCGCCAACGGCGCGGATGACAGCTTTCCCGGCGACCGTCTTTCCGGTGTCTTTGCGGGCGGCTTCGGCATCGACAGCACCGTGTGGTTCACAGGGACAGCGTCGAAGTTTGTCGTGCAGCCGCAGAATTACCTGAGCAACCCGGGTCCCTGCGACAACCGCCTGGCCACTTCCCCTCACCCGGCAGGGATGAATGTGGGGCTGGGAGACGGCAGCGTGCGTTTTCTTTCCTCCAGCATTGATCCCAATACCTGGTGGATCGCCGTCGTGCCCAATGACGGCATTCCCATGCCTGGCGACTGGTAAGTCTTGGTGAGTGGTGAGTGGTGAGTGGTGGAGGTTATCGAGTCACTACTCACCACTCACTACTCGCCTTTTCGCCGCGCGGGCACCGGAATCAATTTCGGCCGCGGCACAACCACGCCAACCACATTGCCGTGCCGTTGCTGGAGCTGCCCGAAATTCAGCCGGAGAAATCCATGCAATGCGGGATCGGCGCCATTGGCCAGGTACTCGCGCGCCAGAGCGGCCATGTGGGCGTCGTAGCCGCGCTTGCTGCGCGAGTGAATCGCGCAACGGCCCTCGTGACGGCGCAGGTCGCCGTCAAAGGACGGGCTGATGTGGTAGAGCTCGTGGAAAAGGGTGATGAATTTGTCGTCAAAATCCTGGTCGAGAAAGCGCGGCAGGCAAAAGGTCACGACATAAAGCATTTCCTGAGCGCCGACAAAATACCTCTGTACCTGGTAGGCGGTGCCGCGTCCCCGCCGCGTCAAATGGCCGTGCCGGAAACGTAGCGGTGTTACGCGGGCCTGCAAGCCGTGCGCTCTGCCGTTGCGTGCCTGGGTCACGGCAAAGAGCAAACGCGAAATGTCAATATGCCAGAGACTTTCGCAGCGCGCTACCATATCGCCGCAAAGACGGTGGACGTGTCCGCAGAAATCAAACGGCTGGCCCACGGAACCTGTCTGAAGCCAGGGGGGCGCGTCCGCGCCGAGAGCTGGCGTGCGTCCTCGCCCAGCCGGGCGGACCGCGCGCAAGGGCAGTGGATTGTCCCCTTGTCCCCAGATCCGCACGAACGGCGAATTGCGGGACGTCGTCTCCTCAGCATAATCCATTACTGATAACACGCTCTGCTCTCCTGGTAGTGGTGAGTGGTGAGTCGTGAGTCGTACCTGCCTTTTCCCGCGCCGCCACTCACCACTCACCAAATTCCCCCCGACCGCGTTGCACCTATTTTGCCTTACGCCGCCGGCAAATCCAGTAAATTTTACCCAGGTGTTTTACCGATAGACTCAAGAGGAAGCACAGCCGGTTCGCACAGCTTGACCGGGCAGCTTGATGACGACCCTGGAAGCCGGGATTCACCAGCTTCACGGAGCTTATCTCTTTTCACTGGCCGCCGAGGCGGCGCAGAGAAGGATACTGCCTAACGACTTGGCAAAGGAAAGAGCGGACCATGAAAACATCGCGCCAGAGGCTGGTTGTGAGTCATGCCGTCCTGGGCCTGCTGCTGGCGGCCGCCGCCGGCTGCCAGACCAATATTGCCGGCATGACGCTGCCGTCGGGACATTACCTGCAGCATCCGCCGCAGTACTTTACGCCTTCGCCGGCATTCCCGCTGCAACGTGAATTGGCGGGAATGGAGGCGCAAGGTGCAGGCGGTCTGGCTGCGCCGGGTGCTCCACCCTTGCCGCCGCCCGCCGCCGTAATTCCGCCGCCTATCCCGGGCGCTGTTCCAGTTAACCCGCTGCCGGCCCCGAATCCGTAAAGGGCGTCCATGGTTCGCGGTGTCCAAATCAGCGTGCGTAGTTCGGCGGTACAAGCCTGAAGCGCGAGCGAAGGTCCTTCGCTTGCGCTCTTGAAGTTGCGCTTTTCAAATCACACCCAACGGACATTGCGGTATTCTTCAATGCCACGGCCTTGTGCCGTGGTCGCTCACGTTTGGTTGCTAACCTGCCTCCCGGAAAAGAGCGTGAATTACCACGGCACAAGGCCGTGGCATCTCTAGAACGCAAAGGCTCCTGGGTTAGAAACCAACGTAACCGACCACGGCACAAGGCCGTGGCATTCCGCTATTCCGTCGAATTCGGCCCCCCTCGCTACGTTCAACCCCTTCTGTAGGGTGCTCCTGCGGAACTCTTTAACGCGGGCGGTGTTTGATCCGTTAGAGCCGCGGCGGAGCAGGTTGCCGCCGGACGGCTTCATAGGAGTTGAGCTACAATTGGCAGAGTGAGCTTGGCTTCGTCCCTGCAGACCAATGGCAGCGAGAGTCGCATCATGATTCCCTTTTCTGCAGCATCTTCCCGGAGAACACGAGCAATCCTGGCAACGACGGTTCTCGGGCTTGCCGCCGTCGTTTCTCTCGCCGGCTCGCGCTCGGACGCGGCCCAGAAGAAGCAAGCGAAAAAGGGGCCGCCCCCGGTCGCCAAGCCGGTGGCGCCGCCCGCCCCACGTTCATCATTGCTCACTCATGAAGCCTGGCAAAATGCGCCGCTCGTGCCCATGAAGCCGGGAGAGCTGGACGAGCTCATCAACAAGGAGCTTCAGACCACCAAGGTGGAACCGGCGCCCTTAACGAGCGACGAGCAGTTCATCCGCCGCGTCACACTCGATCTGACCGGCCAGCTTCCCGTGCCTGCGGACGTGACTGAGTTTGTCGCTGACCGCGATTCCAACAAGCGGGGCAAGTTGGTCAACAAGCTGCTCGAAAGCGATGACTATGCTCGCCATTGGGCGCGATACTGGCGCGACGTCTTCTCCGCCCGGGTCAGCGACCGGCGTGGCCTGATCCTGGTGAATGCCTTCGAAAAGTGGCTTACACAGGAGTTCAAGCAGAACAAGAGCTGGGGCGCGATGGCCAGGGCGATGCTTACCGCCGAGGGCCCCTGCGACTTCGACGACGACGGCAAGAACGGCGCGGTCTTCTTCCTGGCCGCGCATCGCGGTCCCGACGCGGCCAACGAGCAGGCGGCGGAAACAGCGCGCGTGTTCCTGGGTATTCAGATTCAGTGTGCCCAGTGCCACGATCATCCCAGCGACCAGTGGAAACGAGTCCAGTTCCATGAGCTGGCCGGCTATTTCGCGCGCACCCGTGAACGCTTTGTGCCGGGCGCCAACGGCAAGCGCGCCACGGTGGAGCTCGTCTCCGCCCGCCAGGGCGAGCATGAGATGCCGAGCCCGACCGATCCCAAAAAGACCTTTGTCACGTTCCCGCGCTTTCTGGACGGCAAGGCCGCCGGCAACAACCTAAGCGATAAGGATCGTCGCGTGGCCCTGGCCAACGCCATCGTGGACAAGAACAACTACTGGTTCGCCGGCGCCTACGTCAATCGCATCTGGGGCGAGTTCATGGGCCAGTCCTTCTATCAGCCGGTGGACGACATGGGGCCCAAGAAAGAGGCGGTCTTCCCGACGGTGCTCACCCGCCTGACCGGCGCCTTCCGCGGCACCAACTACGACGTCAAGGAAATGTTCCGGGCGATCATGACCAGCCAGACGTACCAGCGGCAGATTCGCCTGGGCGATTCCACCGATCAGCATCTGCATTTTGCCGCGGCCTATCCGACGCGCCTGCGGGCCGACGCCTTGTGGGATTCCCTGGTCGGCGTCCTCGGCAACCTCGGCCCGCCGCAGCAGGCGCCGCGCCGGCCCATGGGCCCCTTTGCCGGCATTGGCGGACTGGAAGGCCAGTTCAAGGAGGAGTTCCGCTTCGACCCCTCGCTCAAGGCCGACGAAATTGAGAGCAGCGTTCCCCAGGCCCTGCTGATGATGAACAACCCGGCCATCAACAACCGCATCCAGGCCCGCGGCACGAACCTGCTCGGCCGGATTTTGACCGCCTACCCCCAGAATGACGAGGCCCTGCGCATGGTTTACCTGCGCACCCTGGCCCGCAAACCGACCGACAAGGAAATCGACCGCTGCCGCGAATACATCCAAAAAGTCGATAACCGCGCGGAAGCGTTTGAGGATATCCTGTGGTCATTACTGAATTCGACGGAGTTTCAGACTAAACGTTAGTCAGTAGTCAGTAGCCAGTAGTCAGTAGCAAACATGCTACTGGCTAACGGGCTACTGACTGAGGACGAATCCCATGACAATGCAATCCCTGATGCACATCCAAACGAATCGTGACGGCGTGCTCAATCGCCGGTCGTTTCTGCGGAACCTGGCGATCGGTTCGGCGGGGTTGAGCATGCTGGGCTGGAAGGACACCGTCACGCTCCATGCCGAGGAGTTGCGCAAGCGCGGCATGGCCTGCATTCTGATGTTCATGCGCGGCGGGCCAAGCCAGTTTGAGACCTTTGATCCTAAGCCCGGCACCACGAACGGCGGGCCCACCAAAGCCATCTCCACCGCGGTGAGCGGCATCGAAGTGGCCGAGGGCTGGGAAAATGTTGCCAGGGCCATGAACGATATTACGCTGATCCGCTCCATGACCAATCGCGAGGGGGAGCATCAGCGTGCCACCTATCAGTTGCATACTGGCTACGTGCCGGTCGGCAGCGTGAAGTATCCGAGTCTCGGCTCGATCGTCGCTTCGGAAATAGGTCCGCAGAATTTCGATTTGCCGCATTTCGTGAGCATCGGCAATCGGGTCAACACGATCGGCTCCGGCTTCCTGGGGATGAGCGTGGCGCCGTTTGTCGTCGCCAGTCCCACGCAATTGCCGGCCAATGTCGCGCTGCCCAGGGGCGTCGCGGATAAGCGCTTCGAGCGGCGCCTGGGGCTCCTCGATCAGATTGAAAACGACTTCGCCGAGGCCGGGGGCGGGCCGCGCGTCACGGAACATAAATCGGTTTACAGCAACGCCGCCCAGATGGTGCGCAGTCCGCGCTTGAAAGCCTTCGACCTCAACCAGGAAAAAGATGAGACCCGCGACCGCTATGGCCGTACACCTTTCGGCCAGGGCTGCCTGCTGGCCCGCCGCCTGGTGGAGACCGGCGTTACCTTTGTGGAAATCGAGTCCAACGGCTGGGACACCCACCAGGACAACTTCGACCGCGTAAAGACGCTGGCCGGCCAGGTCGATCCGGCTTTTGCCTCCCTGGTGCGCGATCTCAAGGAACGCGGCATGCTGGACCGGACGCTGGTCATCTGGATGGGCGAGTTCGGCCGCACGCCCAAGATCAACAGCCGCGGCGACAAGCCGGGCCGCGATCACTTCCCGCGGGCGTTCAATGTGGCCCTGGCCGGGGCAGGCATCAAGGGCGGCCAGGTGATCGGCGGCACCAGCAGCGACGGCACCGACGTCAAGTCGCGCCCGGTCACGGTACCCGATTTGTTCTGCAGCTTCTACCAGGCCCTCAAGATCAACCCGCGCAAGGAGAACATGAGCACCCTGGGCCGGCCGATCAAGCTCATGGACAAAGGCGAGGCCGTTAAAGAATTGTTTGCGTGAAATAAGCTCTTCGGAAGCGCTGCCCTACCAGCCCGAAGCGCCAGCGAGGTCCATCCTCGCTGGCGCTTCGGGCTGGTAGTTTTGCCATCCCCTCGTCGGCTGCTAAACTGAGGTTCATGTCTCTCATTGAATTGGCCGCGCTCAACACACGAGTCATCGGCTGCCGGCGCTGTCCGCGCCTGGTGGCGTGGCGCGAACAGGTCGCGCGCGAAAAACGCGCGGCGTTTCGCGAAGAAGAATACTGGGGACGCCCGATTACCGGCTTTGGCGATCCCAAGGCGCGCCTGCTGGTCTGCGGCCTGGCGCCGGCGGCCCATGGCGGCAATCGCACGGGGCGCGTCTTTACCGGCGATCGCTCGGGCGACTGGCTCTTTGGAGCCCTTCATCGCGCCGGCTTTGCCAATCAGCCGACTTCCGTTCATCGTGATGATGGGCTCGAACTGACGGGCTGCTATGTTAGCGCGTGCGTCCGCTGTGCGCCGCCGGCCAATCGGCCGGCGGTTGCCGAGCGCGACAATTGCCTGGCCTACCTCGTTGAAGAGTTGCCGCTGCTCGGGCGCGTGCGCGTGATTGTCTGTCTCGGCGGCTTTGCCTGGGAAGGAATGCTGCGCGTCTTGCGCGACCTGGGTTGGCAGACAGAGCGCAAGCCGCGTTTCGGGCACGGCGCGGAAGCCCCGGTCGGTCCTTACACGCTTCTGGGCTCTTATCATCCCAGTCAGCAGAACACGTTCACCGGCCGGCTCACCCAGGCCATGCTGGATGGCGTGTTCAAGCGCGCACGTAAGGTAGCAGGGATCTCCAGGTAGACAAAGTTCGAACTCGAATTGCTCTCAGCTTGCGGGGAGAGCGCTTCCCTCGGAAGATTCGCCTGCGCCGCTTTCTGGCGGCTGCTTCGGAGGCTCCTGGACGCCGGCTTGCTGGATGGCCGGCGCGGGATGGGCCAGTGATTCCAGCACGGCGATCGCCTGGCCGGGATAGGTCATGTGCAGCAGTTCCTGCGACTTCTGCTCGCCCTTGGCATTGACAGTCACTTCTTCCAGCCGCACGTCCACGGGCGCTTCCTCGCCACAGTGCGGACAGATCGCGGCTTTGATGACCATGCATCCCTTGATATCGGCAAAGTCGGCCTCCGCCAGCTTGACAATTTCGCCGCTGGCGATGGCCTGTCGTACCACCACGGAAGGCAGATTGACCTGGCCGAGCTTGCGTTCCACCTTCCAGCTATTACAGGCCGAGCAGAAAGGCGCCCGTGCCGCGACCAGCATCAGGCACAGGGCCAGCGCGCCGACACCCAGCACCTCCAGACCCCAGTAGATGTACGAACCGACATAACCCAGGTTCATGCCCTTGTCGTTGCCGTGCCCCACCTTGCCGATGTGCACGCCCTCCTCCGCAGCCATGTCCACGTAGGTAAAGACCGTATTGCCTCTATCGGTCCATATCTGACGCGCGCCGGGAATGACGTTTTCGGCACTGTCCAGGAACCGCTGATAATCGAAGAAGTGTACGGCGCCCATCGCCAGGCAGCCCGCCGCAAAGCCCAGGACCGCCGCACAGAGGCCGTTACGCACCTTGCCGCGGCGTATACCGAAGCTGCCGGCCATGGCGACGGCAAACCCCAAACCTAGCGGGAAGAAGACGATCAGGTAGAGCCACTGCCCGATGAAGCTGACTAACCAGGCGGCGGCCACCGCGGCCGCCAGGCTGATCGCGGCCGCGAACAGAAGGCCGGTTATCGGGCAGCCCCTGTCCGGCCGGTAAGGAAACGTTTCAAAACGCGGCACGGAATCTTGCCTGGCCGGGCTCAGGGAAAGATCGGCTTGTTCAGGGTTCATGGCGACACTCCAAGTTTGCTGACCATTGAGGAAACCAAGGTGTATCCATCCGTATGAGTCTAAAGGCGAGCGTCGCTCTTGTAAAGAACCAGAACCGCTGCAAAATGGTCGTGCGCAAAGCTCTGTGCGCAAAGCTCTGCTGGACCAGCCCCCAAGCGCCTGGCTTGAGTTGCGCTCTTGAATGGCGGAATGCCACGGCCTTGTGCCGTGGTTGCTCACGTTCGCTTCTGACGACCGACACGTTAGCAGCCAGCGTGAGCAACCACGGCACGAGGCCGTGGCATTGAAAAACACGGTCGTGCAACCAACATTTTTTTCGTTCACGCCGCTTGACGGAGCGATCTTCTCCCCCGTATGATGGTGCGATTGGATTTTTGGCGCGGAGCATTCAAGGAGGCAGCGCGACCGATCGGGGAGGTCAATCGCGGTCGCTTTCAATTCTGTGGGTACCACTCTTTGACATTCGGATCGGCGACTCCCGCACGGCTGTATCCGTACGTCCGCATCTGGCTTCATTCTTTCAACTTGCTTCCCCCTGAGGAGGTTCTGCATGTCCCGATGGTTCTGGGTGCGGTTGAGCCGGCGTGCGCCGGCCCGCGCGCAGCAAGCTCAGCGAGCAGCCGGCCGGCCCGACAAGAGACGCCGGCAACCCGTTGTCGAAACGTTGGAATCACGCGACCTGTTGTCGGGCTTCCACCCCGATTACGTGCTTCTCCCCGAAGGCGGCGGCGGCCCAGGCGCCGCGCCGTTCTCGTCCCCCGGCCCAACGGGCACCACGCCCGCACAGATTCGCCATGCCTATGGCTTTGACCAGATTACTTTCAACAACGGCACGGTCGCCGGCGACGGCAGCGGCGAGACCATTGCCATCATTGACGCTTACGATGATCCGAACATCGCCAACGACCTGCACCAGTTCGATCTCAAGTTCGGCCTTCCCGATCCGACCTTCACCAAGGTCAACCAGAGCGGCGGCTCGACCCCGCCGACGGCCAACGGCGGCTGGGCCAGCGAGATTGCCCTGGACGTCGAATGGTCCCACGCCATCGCGCCGAAGGCAGCCATCCTCCTCGTCGAAGCCAGCAGCGCCACCTATGCGAACCTGTTCACCGCCGTCAGCTACGCCGCCAGCCAGCCCGGCGTGGTTGCCGTCTCCATGAGCTTCGGCGGCGGCGAGTTCTCCGGCGAGACCAGCTATGACAGCACCTTCCAAACTCCCGCGGGACATGGGGGTGTAACTTTCCTCGCCTCCTCGGGCGACAGCGGCGCTCCTCCTTCTTACCCCGCAGCGTCGCCCAACGTCGTGGCCGTCGGCGGGACGACCTTGAACCTCGACGCATCCGGGAACATCCTCAGCGAGTCGGGCTGGAGCGGCAGCGGCGGCGGCATCAGCTCCATCGAGGGCCAGCCGAGTTATCAGAACGGCGTGGTCACCCAGACCAGCACCCGCCGCGCCAATCCGGATGTCGCTTACGATGCCGATCCGAACACCGGCTTCCCCGTTTACGACAGCTACAACAACGGCACCGCCGCCCCCTGGTCGCAGTTCGGCGGCACCAGCGACGCCGCCCCCCAGTGGGCCGGTCTTATCGCCATCGCCGACCAGGGGCGAGCTCTTGCCGGCCTTGGCTCTCTTGACGGCCCGAGTCAGACTCTGCCGGCTTTGTACGCGTTGGCAGCCGGCGATTTCCATGACGTCACCAGCGGCAGCAGCACCGGCTCGCCCGGCTACGCCGCCGGCACCGGCTACGACCTCGTGACCGGGCGCGGCACGCCCGCCGCCAACCTTATCGTTGCCGGCCTGGTCGGCCAATCTTCCACTACTCCCGGCGCCACGCACATTGTCGTGTCGGTTCCCGCGAGCAGCACGGCCGGCTCCCCGTTCACCGCCACGGTCACCGTGGAAGACGCCAACGGCAACGCCGTCCCGACTTACACGGGCACCGTGCATTTCACCAGCACCGACTCCCAGCCCGGGCTGCCCGCCAACTACACCTTCACCAGCGCCGACTCGGGCAGCCACACCTTCAGCGTGACCCTCAAGACGGCGGGCAGCCAGACGCTGACCGTCACCGATACGTCCAATGGCTCGATCACCGGGGCCGCGACCGTAACGGTAAGCGCGGCCGCCGCCAGCAAGCTCGTGTTCGGCCAGCAGCCGACCAACGCGACGCCCGGAGCCGCTATTACACCCGCGGTGACCGTGCGCGTCCTGGACGCCTACGGCAACCTGGTCAGCACCGACAATGCCGATCAGGTGACCATGGCTATCGGCTCCAACCCCGGCGCCGCTTCCCTGGGCGGCACCACCACGGTAACCGTGAGCGGCGGCGTGGCCACGTTCGGCAATCTCTCGATTAACAACGTGGGCACTGGCTACACGCTCGTCGCCGGCTCCGGTAGCCTTACCGGGGCCACCTCGGCCGGCTTCAACATCGTCTCGGCCAGCACCAATGTCATCGAAGGCTTCGAGACCACCGAAACGTGGAACATTGTCAACGGCTACTTTGGCGCCACGGCCTACCGGAGCACGGCGGCGGCCCACGACGGCACCTACGGTCTGGACGACTACAACGGCAACGATTGGATTTACCGCAACGTCGCCGCCACTCAGCTCAAGGCAGGCGACACGGCTTCCGTGTGGCTGCAGTTCTCCGGCTCCGCCGACGGACGCGCCTACTTCGGCTTCGGGGCCAGCTCGGCCGGCACGCTATCCCTTGTCGCAGCGCCGAACACCGGCCAGCTCATCCTCCAGCAAAACCTCGGCTACGGCTTCGCCAATCTGGCCGCGGTTAACCAGGGCTACCTGGCCAATCACTGGTATCGCCTGGAGGTGGATTGGGGCGCCAGTGGTACGATCATCGGCAAGCTGTTCGACAGCAACGGCACGACGTTGCTGCAAAGCGTGACCGCCTCGACCACCGCGATCACGTCCGGCGGCATCGCTTTCCGGGCCACCGGCAGCGACAAGTTCTGGGACACGGTCACGGCCACGCACGGCGTCAACAACTTCGCCATTCAGGCTGGCGGCCACGCGGGCTCTGCGGGCTTCTTCGGCGCCGACCTTACCGGCAGCCGGCTTAGCGCCCTGGAGGCGTCGCTGGCGCTGCGGCAAATTATTTCCGGCTGGCCCACGCTGAACAGCAGCGCCCTCAGCGCAGGCCTGTCAGCGCCGCGGGCTTCTCTGTCATCGCCTACGGCCGCCCAGCCGGTCGTGCCGGGCCAAGCCCTGGTGGATCATTATTTCGCCTCCGGCGCCGGCGCCGATACGCACGCCCATTCCACAGCGGCGCCAGCGACTTCACCCCTGTCTGAAGCAAATGCCCTGGCCCAGCTCTTCTGGACCTTTGCAGGCATCCGCTGATTCGCAAAGCAAGATGTCAGGAGCCCTTGCGGGCTCCTGACATTTCTCGTTCTCAGCATTGTAACCCGAACTGATGGCCAGTAACGAAGCCTGCATACCGATGGCCGCCACGGGGCTTGTCCCCGTGGGGCCACGACTGATGGCCCGGATGACAATCGTCGCTCCACGGCGACAAGCCCCCGCGGTGCCGGGCGTGCTGCTGAATCGTGCACGCTCATATAAAAATAGCCTGCATAGAATCAAGAGGAGACCCGCATGGCTGCCAAACGCGTGCTCAGCGTCGGTCAATGTTTCGCCGATCACTCCGCTATCTCGCGCACGCTGGAAAAAGCTTTTGCCGCGGAAGTCGTCGCCGCCGAAGATGCCGGCGAGGCGCTGGCGCGCTTAAGCCAGGAGACGTTCGACCTGGTACTGGTAAATCGCATTCTCGACCGAGACGGCTCGCAAGGCCTGGAATTGATCAAACAAATTACCACGGACGGCAACCTGAACCGCGTGCCGGTCATGCTCGTGAGCAACTACGAAGACAGCCAGCAGCAGGCCGTCGCCTGTGGCGCCGTCGCCGGCTTCGGCAAAGCGGCTCTTGGCCAGCCGCACATGCTGGGCCGCGTACGGCAAATACTCCAGTAGCGAAGGCGGCTGCCAGATCGACCAAATGTTCATGTGCTGCAGCATACTAACCCGAAGCGCAAGCTTTGAAGTTGCGCTCTTCAATGCGGAATGCCACGGCCGTATCGCCCATGCGGATTTAGTCTTCCTGAAGGATGCGCTGCCAGATCCGGTCAATCGCCTTCTTCAGCTCCGGCCCGGCCTTCGCCCGTTGCTCGTCCAGGTACGGCCTGGCGGCCCGGCCCATGATGAGCAGGTCTTGCTCCGCCATGGCGCGAACGATCGCATCCTGGTCAAGCAGCTTGGTGGCCTGGCAGCGCGGCCGTGGCCCGGGCTTGAGCTTGCTGGCCGGCTCGAGCCGGATCAGCTTGCCGTTCTTGTCGAACGTCATGGCCACGCTGATCGCGCCATTGCCGCCCGACATGACGATGACTTTTCCACTCGCCTTGATCCCGCCCGCATCCGGCTCGGCTTTGGTCGCTTCCTCTATCAAGCTGAACTTGTAATAACCGTCCTGGGCGAAGACCTGCGCCAATTCCAGCCAGGCCCGGACCGCGTTCTTGGCCTGATTGACGTCGCGAATAGCCGGCAGTGCCTCACGGACAAAGTCTTCGAGCTCCTTCACCTCAGTCAGGCGTCGGAGCTTACCTGTCGCCTTGGCCACGACATACACGTTGGACCCCTTCAAGGGCGGTCCCGGCAAACTGGCGACCGGGTACCTGCGAAAGAGTACGCAAAAGAAAAGCTGGTCCGGAAACAGCTCGCCCAGCGCCGCCGCGTTCAGATATTGCAAGCTGCCGGA
The DNA here is from genome assembly GCA_035939715.1 of Gemmataceae bacterium. Lineage (GTDB taxonomy): Bacteria > Planctomycetota > Planctomycetia > Gemmatales > Gemmataceae > DASZFN01. Next base: position 13,599 of record DASZFN010000958.1, read on the forward strand.
TTTCGCCTGCAGCGCCTCCAAATCTTGCTGCACCGCTTTCTTCGCCTTGTCGATTTCTTCCGGCGTAGCGATGGCCCGTTTGGCCGGATCCGGCACCGGGGCGGCCGCACCGGTCATCGATAGAGAGAAGCCGCAAGCGACTGCCGCGAGCGCCCGCAGAATGGCATGCAACCACATATCAGCATCCTCAAAGAGTGCGTTCCTCGTCATTATATTCCTGCGCGCACTCAAGAGCCCAATCTCGTTCCCAGGCTCTGCCTGGGAACGAGGAGTCGCTCACGGCTTGAGCCGCGCGCCGCCGCCGGCTACAATGCTCCTGATACCTTGAGCCAAGAAGTAAACCGAGGAGCGCAATCATGGCGACGAACGCTCAGGAAAATCAACCCGCTGCCGCTGCGGTTAGTGCGCCCATCCCGCAACCGGAAAATGTTCGCACAACGGCGCCGCGCCGCCCGCCGCTGTTTCTTCTCGGCGTGGCGCTGTTTCTGCTCGGCCCGATCCTGTACGTCATTCTTTTCAACCAGGGCCATCTGGCGACGCCGTGGTACGTGCCGATTCTGGCGACCGTCGGCGTGCTGTTCATGATTCTCAGCGTCCGGCAGCGCGGCGGTATTTTGCGAAGCGCGGGCCTGGTGCTCTTCGTTCTCTTGTGCGCGGGCCAATGGTTCATTTTCGTCGTCGCCAGCAAGACCCCGGCCTACGCCGGACCCGTCCAGGTAGGCGGCTCACTCCCAGCATTCACCGCGAACCTGGCGGACGGCAAGACCTTCGCCAATCAAGATCTCGCCGGCGGCGAGTCCACGGTGCTGGTCTTCTTTCGCGGACGCTGGTGACTGATCTGCACGGTCGAGCTGGGTCAGCTCGAAAAGCGTCACCAGGAATTTGCCGGCCGGCACGTTCGTATCTTCGCCATTTCCAATGATGATCCGCAGACCGCGCGGGCCACGCAGGCCGATTTCCCGCATCTCGTCATCGTTTCCGACGCCGCGCAAAATCTGGCCAAAGCGGTACAGGTCCTGCATCCGGGCGCCGGCCCCCATCATGAAGACGTCAATGCGCCCACGACTTTCCTCGTTGACGGCCACGGCGTCGTGCGCTGGCTCTTCCGCCCCGACCGCTTCATCACCCGGCTGTCGCCGGATGAACTGCTCGCCGCCGTCGATGGCCATTTGCCCGACGCTGCCAGGTGACCATGATGCGCTACGCTGCACAAGCGCTTTCCCGCCGCAGCCTCTGGCGACCTGGAACAAGTGATCCGGGCAACGAGCGACCTGGATCAGCTCGACCATTGGCTAGATGCTGTTGCGAGCGCTTCCACCCTGGCGCAATTTCGCCGCCTGGCCGGCCTGGAGCCGCAAAGTGGCGGCCGGCACCGCAGAACCAAAGCACGACGTTCCCCCGGCCGGCGAAAACGCTAGTAGAGGGGACGCCTCTGATCGGGTCGTCCTCTATGCCGATGAAGCGAGTCAAGTCATGAGCGAAGGCACCATCTACCGGCCACGGCGAGCAATCCGGATCTGACGGAGCGGCCCATGCGGACGCAGCGCAGGAGAAGGAGTTCCGCGCGCTCGCGAACCAATGGCATCGCGACACGGACCACCACTCCTCAACCACCATCATTCAAAGCCATGCCGCGCTGCAAAAGATTATCCGCATGGGAGCACCGGCTGTGCCGCTTATCTTGCGCGAGCTGAACGAAGGACGCGACGGCCATTGGTTCCAGGCGCTGCGCACTCTCACCGGAGAGAACCCCGTGGCCAGGGACTCCAGCTACGACGCCTGCCGCGCCGCCTGGCTGGCGTGGGGCAGGAAACGGGGGCTGATTGCCTAGCTACTTGAGCCGGAAGAACGAAAGGTTCTTTCCCCAGCTGCGGCGGGAAGAGTACCGCGTCCAGAGTCCCAAGACCATTGCCTACAATTGCATCGCCTTTGCCGCCGGTCGGACCGACCGTCGCTGGTGGCCGCCAGGCGGTGCTGAACCGGGCGAGGATTTTTGGCCGGCTGGTGTTCCGGCCGAAGAGACCTTGGACGCCTTCGCGGCCGCCTTCGGGACAGTCGGCTACGCTCCTGCGCCGGTCCCGAGCTGGAGTCGGGTTTCGAGAAAATAGCCGTTTACGCGCTTGCCAGCGGCGCTCCCACCCATGCCGCCCGGCAGTTGCCCTCAGGGGCGTGGCTCAGCAAACTCGGCGACTTGCAAGACATCGAGCACCAGACCCTGGAAGCGCTCGAAGGTAGAGACTACGGTAAAGCCGTGCGCTTCTTGAGACGTCCCCGCCAGGAAAAATGAGACCTGGAGCCCACCTGCTTTGGCATAATTTTGCGAATCACATGGCGACTGCGGAACAATGGCTGGGCAAGCTGGCCCACCTGAAGGTCGATAAGGCACGCGGCGATCCGGCGCCGCACAAGCCGCTCTTGTTGCTGGTGGTCCTGGAGCTTGCCGAGCGAGGGCCGTCCTTTGGCGACATCCTGGCCCTGACGCCGGAGCTGGCGTTTCGCTTCTGCCGTACCGGAGCGCCAGCCGAAAGCCGTTTCCGCTTGCCTACCTATTTTCGCGGTACTAAGCTGGTTGAAGTTGCGCTCCCATTTAGGAGGCTGAACCATGTCAACCGTAACCGTTGAGATTTCCGGGCCGGCCGCAGAGAAGCTACGGCATCTCGTCGAGGCGGAACAGCGCAGCGAGGCAGAGATCGTCCGCGATGCCCTGGAAGCGTACACACCACCCAAACGGCGCTTGCCCAAAGGCGCAGGCATGTACCACAGCGGCCGAAGCGATACTTCTGAAAACGCGGAGGAAATCCTGCGTGACGCCGTCCAGGAGGGAAAATGGCCTTGATCTGCGATACCAGCGGCGTCTACAGCCTCTACGATGCCGATGATGCGGGATATGCAGCGACGACACGTGTTGTCGAATCGGAAGCCGGACCGTTACTCCTACCTGTGATTCTCTTGGCCGAAATCGATTACTTATTGCATTCTCGGCTCGGGGCGGATGCCGCCTTTCAATTCCTGGAAGCGGTCGAGCAGGGAGATTTCACACTGATTCCGCTTTTGGCGCTGGACCTGGCACGCTGCCGGGAACTCCTTGTGCAATATCGCGATCTCGAAATTGGCTTGGCGGATGCCACCATCGTCGCTGCCGCCGAGCGCCTGGGCCTTCCACGACTTCTCACGCAGGATCAGCGCCACTTTCGTGCGATTCATCCACGCGGCTTCGATCATTTCGTGTTGCTGCCGGCAGACATGGCGTGAGCACTGCCAAACCGTACGCTCGAACGAGCATGTGCATTCACAATCGGCGGCCTGACACAAATGGCAACGGCAGAACAATGGCTGGGCAAGCTGCCCCATTTGAAAGTCGATAAGGCGGCGGCGACCCGGCGCCGCACAAGCCGCTGCAGTTGCTGGTGGTCCTGGAGCTTGCCGGCAGGGGCCGTCCTTTGGCGACATCCTGGCCCTGACGCCGGAGCTGGCCTTTCGCTTCTGCACATACTGGAGCATTGTCGCCCATCGCCGCACGCAGCCGCCGGATGTGCGCTATCCGGGATAAGGGGACAGGACTCTTGGTTTTTGCATTTTAGGAGTCCTGTCCCCTTATCCGAGCTCGGACGGCTTCTGGTCGCCGCTCGGCGAGGACGGCAAGCCGGCTCCCGACCGGCGCCTGGTCCGCTACGCTTCCTTGCCGCTGGATTTCGTCGCTTTCGCCAAAGATCCGGCGTGTCGCGACCAGGCCCGGCGCATCCTGATTGCCAAGTATTTCCAGCCCTCCGAACGGGCCGCCCTTTATGAGCTGGTCGGGCTCCCCATTCCGAGCGTCGACCAGATCGCCCGTGACGCGGCGTACAAATCGCCCGATGAAGTCGCCAGGCAAGCCGGGAAGCCATCCGGATAAGGGGACAGGACTCTTGGCTTTTGCGTGGTTTCAGGAGTCCTGTCCCCTTATCCGAAGGTCGCGGCTTACAACTACACCTGTGCGCTCACGCGCTATCGGCTGACCACCATCGCCGGCGGCAGCATCGTCGATGCCGCACACATCCACCAGTTCTCGGACTCCCGCAACAATGATCCGCGGGCATAACGGGGACTGGCTCCCTGTCTTTGAGGTGCCTGTCCCCGTTATGAAACAATCTCTTCGCCCTGTGCAAGAATGCGCACCGGCTCTTCGACAACGGGCTCTGGACGTTGACCGACGATTACAAGGTGATCATTGCCGAAGGGCGCTTTGCCGAGGATGGGCCGGAGCAGAAACAACTCCTGCGCGAATTCCACGGGCAGAAGATCCACTTGCCCGACAACCCGGCACACTGGCCGAGTCCGGGGCCTGTGGCGTGGCATCAAGGATCCGTGTCATAGGGGGCGGGCAAGCCGATGCGGCTATAAGTGTCGGCGAAATGCTTTGCGAGGTGCTCACGATACAAAGGCTGGATGCGTGCGCGGCGCAGTCCTTTGCGACACAAGGCCAGCAACAGGTCGAGCCGGACGGTGTGCAGTTGCCGCAGGTCCACGATTGCTTCCGGCAAGCCCAACTCCGCGCTCCCGGGTAAGTAGTACAGGCCGTAAACCCGACCCGCGCGAATCGCGCCGCGCACCTCGGCTGCCTTCAACACCCGCTGATCGACCAGGCTTTGCGCCGCTAGAATGCGCCCGACAACAACTACCGTCGTCTTGTTGTTGGCGAGATCGCATGTCTGCGTTAAAACGACCACGCGATTAGCGCTGTAACCGATTTCCAGGGGATCGACATTGTCCGGATCAAAGCTGGTCACTTGAAGCAGCGCACAGCCATCGATAATGTCTCCCTGGTCAACCGCTTCCTCGGCAGGAGGCTGCTGGTAGATCATGACGGCTGAGCATCCTCAGGAATGTCCGGGATGTCAAAGGGCAGGGGCTTGCCGATCTTCGCCTGGCGGCTGACAGCCACGGTCGGGCCCGGCAGTTCGGCCCAGGGATCAAGCATGACATCCACCTGGGAAAAGGGTTTTGCCACGCCGGCAGGGCTCGCTTCAAGAACACGCAGTTCCACCCAGCGCCCTTTCACCTGGCAACGGTACGTCTTGCCGGGCTCCAGTTCTACCTGCGCCAGCGCATCGGTCAAGGAGATCGTCATCGCTACTTTCGTTAAGGGCCACGAGTTTACCAAGGTAATTATACGACATGCCTTGCAATCTCGAAAGGGCTGCGGATCGCCCGATCAAGTCGCCAGGCAAGGCCGGGAAGCCCGCTTTCGGCTGAACATCGTCGCGGCTTACAACTACACCTGTGCGCTCACGCGCTATCGGCTGACGACCATCGCCGGCGGCAGCATCGTCGATGCCGCACACATCCACCAGTTTTCGGACTCACGCAACAACGATCCGCGGAACGGTCTGGCCCTGTGCAAGAATGCGCACTGGCTCTTCGACAACGGACTGTGGACGTTGACCGACCACACTGACCGACTCTGCTTCGGGAAAAGCCATTTAACGACTCCGCTGTTTGCGGTCCTTTATCCCCTTGCGTTATAATATTTTCGCGTCTACTTGTACCGGCGCCCGTAAGCCCGGCTGCTCTCGTTGGTTTCCAATAGGGTTCGTGTTACGCGAGTGCGGAAGAATGATTGCTGGGCTGTCGCCAAGGCTGAAATGGGCTGAGAATGCCGACGGGGAAAAACGAACCATAGAGCAAGCAAAGGAAATTGCGCGACAATTCGGCGTTCCCATTCCCGATGACGTAGAGTTTTTTGAGGACGAAGAAAATGAATTACCAGAAGACATGACCGCCAGAGGGCCAAGGGTCACCAAGTTGGCAGGGGAAGCGGTTCATTGGTCAGACCTTGTCAACAGCCTCACGGGAAAGGTTCCGTTTTTGATACGGCCCGATATCTTGAAAAGCGATGAAGCGATCGTCGGTGTTTTCGCACACGAGCTCTATGAGCTTGCGGCCCTGCGCCGCATTTTGACGAAAGGCAAGACGCCCATCGAACACTACATCAACCACACGCGGCCCGATAACCCGGGCAATCTGCACGATCAGGCTTGGGATTATGCCGATGACCGGGTTGAGCGAATGCGGAAGCGGGGTAAATCATGATGCGCTCTCTCCTGGAAAAGTACCGCCTGGGCATGATCACGGATGACCACCTGGTGGTTGAAAGCCTGCACATGCTTGACCCGAAAAACCCCGGCCTGGTCCTGGGCAGTTTGCCGGAGAACATTCTTCAGCGGATGCTTCGCTTTGCCAAGGAATATCGGGAAAACTGCATGCTCACCAATTACGGACCCATGCCGACCCAGGACCAGGTTCGTGCCGCCAGTCGTTGGATCGAGGAAGCACTTCACCAAAAGGCCAACAAGACTGCCTAACCGGATCGGCGGATTGTCTTTGCCGCTCCTCAGCCGGAAGGGCACCGGGGTGCAGCACATTGGCTGGCGAGACCGCCGGGGCGGCGGCCGCTAGTGGCTCATCCACTCGGTTGGGTTGCCACTCCCAAAATGGCAAGATTCACCAAAATGGCGACCGCGCAACAATGGCTTGGCAAGCTCGCGAAACTGAAAGTCGATAAGGCGCGCGGCGACCCGGCGCCGCACAAGCCGCTGCTGTTGCTCGTCGTCCTGGAGCTGGCCGAGCAAGGGCCGTCCTTGGGCGACATTCTGGCCCTGACGCCGGAGCTGGCGTTTCGCTTCTGTACGTACTGGAGCATTGTCGCCCATCGCCGCACGCAGGCGCCGGATGTTCGCTATCCGTTTTATCATCTGAAATCGGACGGCTTCTGGTCGCCGCTCGGCGAGGACGGCAAGCCGGCTCCCGACCGGCGCCTGGTCCGCTACGCTTCCTTGCCGCTGGATTTCGTCGCCTTCGCCAAGGATCCGGCGTGTCGCGACCAGGCACGGCGCATCCTGATTGCCAAGTACTTCCAACCCTCCGAGCGGGCCGCCCTTTATGACCTGGTCGGGCTGCCCATTCCGAGCGCCGACCAGATCGCCCGTGACGCGGCGTACAAGTCGCCCGATGAAGTCGCGAAGCAAGGCCGGGAAGCCCGCTTTCGGCTGAACATCGTCGCCGCTTACAACTACACGTGTGCGCTCACGCGCTATCGGCTGACCACTATCGCCGGCGGCAGCATCGTCGATGCCGTACACATCCACCAGTTCTCGGACTCCCGCAACAACGATCCGCGGAATGGCCTGGCCCTGTGCAAGAATGCGCATTGGCTCTTCGACAACGGACTCTGGACGTTGACCGACGATTTCAAGGTAATCGTTGCCGAAGGGCGCTTTGCCGAGGATGGGCCGGAGCAGAAACAAGTGCTGCGCGGACCGATCCTGCGACGCGCCATATTTCGCTAACCCCTGGGCTTGTACCACGCGAGCAGGATGAAGCAGGCTGCGACCGCGATCTCTATGCCGCGAATCCACCACTTGTGCTTCAACAACTCAGCGCCCAGTTTGCGCGTCTGCCCCTCGCGCGTGCCCGCCCTCGCCTCCGCGGATAGAAGCCCTAGCGGTCTCCCTTTCTTGTCCACGAAGCCCGGGGGGAAGAGTACGTCATCCTCCAGCTTCGCCAGCACATCCTCGCCCTCGCGGGCGAGAGCACGATTGCGAACATCGAACACTAAGAATCCAATTGAAGTTAACGCGCCGAGCAAGGAGACGACGATTCTGATTCCGTCATACCCTTCCTTGCACGCTGCTACAATCGCGTTCGCGAATATGCCAGTGATGATCAGAAAGTAATTAAACAACGTCGTCCGCTGTTTGGCATGGAAATCGAACCACTTCCAGGCATAATCGAGCTGCAGCTTCACCAGGTCGTTAATTGTGCCCGCCGGCTCTCCACGATTCTCGGTTGACATGGACAAGACCCTCCATCACTGGATCGTCCGGCCTCGACATGAAGGCGCTCAGCTGGATTGATGTCGCCTCGCCGATTTCAACCGGCTGTTGGTCTCCCGTGCCGAACAGCCGGATGAATTTCCCTTCCTTGATGATCGCTCGCCCCTCGGGGGATTTGACCTGAATTATCGGCGCGATGGCATATCCGAAATCGCGATAGACGGCAGCTTCGCTGCAGAGGCGCGGGCTCCCCACAAACGGACAATCAAGGTGTCCCGATAAAACCTGAAGAGCGCGCTGCAAGGTGCCACGATGGGCGTTCACGTATACCGGGCCGCGCCGGAGTTGCCTTAGAACCAGGTCTAGAAATCTTGTCTCCGCTTCGTCTTGCGAATACTCCCGCTTGCGATCTGGGCTT
>DASZFN010000959.1:0-3883 GCA_035939715.1 Gemmataceae bacterium
GGGAGTCAGAGTTCGCCCCATCAAAATGGTGAAGAGTTGAAGTTTGTCGGATGACTAAGTAGCGTGCAACCCGGCTGGTCTCAATTGGGCCGGGGGGTTATCTAATAAGTAAGCCGACGTGCGGGAATACCTTCGGGTGTTCCCGCACGTCGGCTTTTTTTTGGTTTCAGCCAGTGCGCCAAAGTTCAATTCACCGGTTTGCGGCCAAGCCGCAGCCACCCGAGGCAACTTCAATGGAAAAGCCCACACTCACCATGGCTCAACAGATTGCGCAGGCGGCCAGCACTTTCGAGCAGGAGCGTACGGGCCTCGCGCCCAGCGCCGTGACCGTCGTCCTGAGCGAAGAGACGCTCGTGATCACGCTGCACGGCGCCCTCTCGCCGGCCGAGAAGGCGCTCTCCAAGACTCCCGAAGGCGCTGCCCAGGTGCAGGAGTTTCACCGGCAGTTGTTCACCACGTCGTCTGAGCCCCTGCGGCAGGAGATCAAGCGAATCACCGGCGTGGAGGTCCGCGAATCCACCGCCGAAGTCGAAACGGCGACGGGCACCGTCGTGCAGGTCTTCACGACCGGCGCCATGGTGCAGGTGTTTCTGCTCGCGCGTAATGTTCCCACCCAGACGTGGAGCGGGAACGGTCAAGCCAAGTCACCCTGAGAAAGGAAGTCTCACATGCTGGTCCTGTCGAGAAAGAGCAACGAGTCGGTGGTCATCGGTGGAACGGAAGGCTTGCGGAGTCAGCTCACAGTCACAGTCCTCGAGATTCGGGCGGGGAAGGTAAAACTGGGATTCAATGCCGATCCCAGCATTACCGTGCGGCGATCAGAACTGATGGACCAGGTCCGCACGGGCGAGATGCCTGTCGGCACGACTGAAGTCCAGGATGCATCATCAATTCGGTAACGCCTGGAGGTTGTTCCTCACAGGAGCTTTGGCCCGAAGGGCCGTGTGTTTTGTTTTACTCATGAAGGAAAAACGGAATGATTCGAAAACTTTCGATGGCTGGTCTTGTGGTCGCGGTTTTCAGCCTCACCTTCGGCGGTGCCGACGCTCAAGCGAGACAATGTCGGGGCCAGGGCCGGCATCGCGGCTGCCAGCAGAATCACCAGTGCTGCCAGGCAACCAGCAACTGCCAGCAGACGGCCAGTACGGGGTGCCAGCAGACAGCCTGCTCGGCCTCGACGGCGATTTCCTGCTGCACTGCGCGATCGACTTGCTCGAATGTGCAACCGACGTGCGGCACTGTGCAGCCAGATTATGTCACTCCGGCGTCCTCTGACAGCCCGATCCAACCGACGCCGGCAACCAATGCACCCGCTCCGGCGCCCAGCGCCTGATTTCAGAGTCTCGACGACGATCTCAATTCCGCCCCGTGCGGACAGTTCGAAAGAAGACTTATTATGCGTACTGCTTTAATACTCACTGCCTCCACCTTCGTGCTCGCGGCGATCTGTTTCGCCGCGGGCAACGAACCGGTCCTCCCCAAACCCGCTGAACGAGCGGCGAAGGCCGCTGCAAAGGCGGTTGAAAAGCCCGTAGCGCAGCTTGTCGAGAAGTCCGCCGGCAAGCCTGCCGCAAAGGCACTTGCCGCCCCGGTGGCGGCCACCGACAAGAGCTCGGCCGACGAAACGGCAATCCGCCAGACGGGCGAGAGCTTCTCGAAAGCCTACGGTCGAGGCGATGCCAAGGCAGTCGCCGCCCACTTCACTCCCGACGCCGAGTATGTCGACGACCAGGGAAATGTCTTCCAGGGCCGGCAGGCGATTGAAGAGTCGCTGTCCGCCTTTTTTACTGAGAATCCCGGCTGCCAGCTCGCGGTGGACATCGACACGATTCGCTTCGTAAGTCCGGGCGTCGCGGTCGAAGATGGAACCACCACGGTCACGCGCCTGGGGGGCGCTCCGCCCGAGCACAGCCATTACACGGCGATGCATGTGAAAACCGACGGCAAGTGGCTGACGGCCAGCGCCCGCGACCATCCACCGAAAGGCCGACGTCAGCACTCCGAGCAGCTTCAGCAGCTCGCATGGCTTCTCGGCGACTGGGTCGATGAAGGGGACGACTCGATCGTCGACTTCTCGTGCCAGCCGGTTCACAACGGAAACTTTCTGATGCGCGAGTTCACGGTCAAAATCGCCGGAGAAGCCGCGCTTAGCGGCACGCAGCGGATCGGCTGGGACCCACTTACCGGAAAGCTCCAGGCCTGGACGTTCGACTCGGAAGGAGGCTACGGCCAAGGGACCTGGCACCGCATCGGCGAGAGTTGGGTGCTCAAGTCGACCGGCGTGACGGCCGACGGCCAGACCGCCTCGGGAACGAGCGTTTTTACGTTCGTCAACGCCCATACGATGACCTGGCAGGCGGTCGACCACGAGATCGAAGGCATCCGGCTTCCCGACAGCGAGCTGTTCACACTGGTCCGCAAGCCGCCGCCGCCCATGTGACGCGACCGCCCCTTGATGCAGCACGACAGTCACAACCGCGTGCCACGGCTTCGCCTGAAGCCGCCCACGATCAATCGCAAAAATCTACTGGAGTACTCGACCGTGAAACGCACGCCCTGGAAAATCGCCGCCGCATGTTGCATCGCCTTGTCGTTCAGCTCGGCTGACCTGTTTGCCCGCGGCTTCGGCGGTGGAGGCGGGATCGCTCCTGGCGGCGGAGGTGGCGGCGGGCATCCGGCCGGAAATGGTGGTGGAAGTAGCGGCGCTCATCCTGCTGGCGGCGGCGGTGGGCCACATCCTGGCGGCGGCGGGAGTGGCGCAGCCGTGCACGCTCCTTCAGGCGGGGGCGCTCCCCATGCCGTCTCCGGTCCCGCGATTCATAACGCTCCCGCGGGCGGAGCGGCAGCATCGCACGTAACGGCAGGTGGCGGACAAGCACCATCGATCAATCGCACACCGGCGTTCAGTCAACCGAACTTTACGACGCGGACCACGGGGAGCGGTGCACCTCACACTGCCGTGAGCTCCGGGACGGGTATTCATTCGGAAACGGGAAACCATCCTGCGGCAGCCATTCACCCGACGACAGGCGTCCATCCCGCTACGGCAGCAGCCGGGAATCAGGGGAATCCGGCGGGCGGCGCGAAGATCGGCGCTGCCAATCCCGGCGGCGTGGCCAAGCCAGTTGGCGGTGCCGCCGGCGCGATCGGCCATTCCGGCGCGGTCGCTGGATCGGGCTCTCATGTCAGCAACGGGGCCGCAGCAGGGGCCCCCGCCGCTACAGTCAACCGCGCAGGAATCGCCAGCCAGTCTCTGGGCGGCAATACCATCAATATTCAGAATCGCAACGTCAACCTCGCCAATAGCAGTTACCGGCCGGCCTTCTACGGTCATGGGCTATATCACGGTTACTGGAACGGGAACTACGGCTTCGGCGGAGGGTACGGAAGCGGGTGGGGCGGAGGCTACGGGCCTGGCTGGGGATGGGGACTCGGTGGAGGCTATGGGGGAGGCTACGGATTCGGCGGCTACGGTTTTCGCCCGCTGGGCTGGGGCTTAGGGGCGTGGGGGCTGGGAGCGCTCGCCTATAACAGCGGCTACCTGGGATATTCGAACCCGTACTACGGCGGCGGCTCTGGTTACACCGGAGGTTTCAACTACGCACAGCCGATTCCGGTGGTTTACAACACCTCGGGGCAGCAGCCGGTCGCCAACGATCCGGAATCAGCGGACGGGGTGCTGAACGCCGCCATCGGCGCGTTCAAGCAGGCTGATTACGACGCCGCCCTTGACCTCATCAATAAAGGCATCTCCCGGTTCCCCAACGATTCGGTGATGCACGAATTCCGCGGGCTGGTGCTGTTTGCGAAAGGTGACTATCAGCAGGCGGCGGCGACGATTCATTCGGTTCTGGCGGTTGGCCCGGGATGGGACTGGACGACG
>DASZFN010000960.1:0-3213 GCA_035939715.1 Gemmataceae bacterium
ATCACCACAAAGGTCTGCCCCCGCGTGTTGACGTACCACTGCGGCGAGACTCCGGGGGCTGACGCCACCCGGCTCGCCAGTTGTTTGTGGATGCGCTCCAGCCGCTTCTCCCGCTGCTCCTTGTCCTTCGCCCACGCTTCATTCACCTGTGTCAGCCACGCACCTTGATCCCATCGCCGCAGAAGCCATTCGCACGCCGCATGAAGCCCCGGATCGCTCGCCGTCCGGTACAGGGTCTGCAACTTCGGCAGCAAGGCGTTCCGGGCGTCGGAGGTGAAGTCCGTCTCGCCATACTCCCCCAAGCTCAGAATCAACGCCCGTTGCACCGTGAGATCCTTCTCTTCCTTCAACCGAGCAATCAGAGTTTGAGGATCGGCCCCCTTGGGACTGAGGTAGTGGATCAGATAACTGCGGACCCGCGGATCAGGTGAGTGCTTCAGAATCGGCCACACCTGCTCCGGCTTGCCCAGCCGGAGCAGGGCGACGGCCGCGTTGGCCTGACGCTTGGCGAGCCGTTCCTTGGCGGCCTGCCCTTCCACATCGGCCAGCTTCAGGTTGAGTTCCTTCAGCAGCGCCGGCACGCCCTGGTCACTCACCTTGGCGAACGGCGGCCAGAGGACGACAAATTGGCGCGCGTCGGCGTCCATCAAGAGATCAGCAAGTCGTTGCGGCTGGTCGCTCGCATAGTCCACCACAAGGCCCACGGCGACCGAGCGTTGCTGAAACTCGGCCAGCGAATGCTCTAGGTTAGCCTGTTCGCCTTCGGCAAGCGGTTTGCGGCACAATGTGCTCAGCGGTTCCAGCAAGTGCAGCCGCGCCGGGCGAAAGACTTCCACCCACGGTCCAATCAGGACGGGGCTCTCGGCGACCAGCCGCTGGGCTAATGGGGCAGCAAGCGGCTGCCAGCGTTCACTCTCGGAAGCGAGCCCGGCGAGGGCGGCCAGGGCCCGCAGGCGCTGATCCATCGCAGCGGTCTTATCCTCGGCCACGGTCCAGAGCGTGGGATTCACGTCGGCAGCGTGCTCCGAGAGCGCCTGGCGGAGGACGATGATCTCGGCGGGGGTCGCGGTGAGAAGGCGCTCGCGGAGGTATTCGACGTGGGACGGATCGCTGGGCAGGAGGGCAAGACTGGCGTGCAGGCGTTCCTTGCTATCGGGCTTGGCGTTCGCCAGCATCTCCGCGAGCGCTGCCTGGGCCTGGCTGCGATACGGGGTCAGCTCCTCGACAATGCGTGTCACGAAAGCCGTGTCCGACGAAGCGAGCGACTTGACCAGCTCGGCAGCACGCGCATCATTATGGGCACGCTGCCGCGCCACGGCGACCGCGCTTTCGCGCTCAGCCGTCTGCAGCCGCTCCTGCACGCCGTGCAGGTAGGCCGTCAGTCCGTCGGCCACCGCCTGGCCGTTCGCCGGCCGATCTACCGGGTTCGGGCTCAGGCAGCGCCGACACAGCGCGAGCAGTTCCCCGTCCACCCCGGAGCCGTCCAGCCGCGCAAGGGTCTCGGCCAAATCAGCGGCCCCGGCACGCTGAATCGTCTCGAGCATCGACTTGCCGCTGAACGGCGGCTGTCCGGTCAGGATGGCGCACAGGATGCCGCCCAGCGCGAACACGTCGGCGTGGGCGTCGGCCGCCTCGCCGCGGGCCTGCTCCGGAGCCATGTACGCCGGCGTGCCCAGCACTTGCCCCGCCTGCGTCTGGTCATCGGTCGATTCGCCCGGCGCGCGGTAGTCCGTGGTTTGGTTTGCATCCGTGCCCACGGTGGGAACTGCCTGCGCCTCCGACGCACGGGGCTCGTCCATGACTTCTCGGCTGGTCAAGTCCTTGGCCAGGCCCCAGTCCATCACTTGCACTTCACCGAACGCGCCGACCATGACGTTGGCCGGCTTCAAGTCGCGGTGGATGACGCCCCGGCTGTGGGCGAAGCCGACCGCCTGACAGACCTGCGTGAACGCCTGGAGCAGTCGCGGCCGGTCGGCGGTTTTCATCTCCTCGGCCAGGGTCTGCCCGACGATGAGCTTCATGGCCAGGAACGGCGAGCCGTCGGCCAGCGTTCCCAGGGTGTGGACCGGCGGGATGCCCGGATGCGGCAAGCGGGCGGTGATCTTCGACTCCCGGACGAACCGGTCGGCGTTGGCTCCGGGCACCAGGATCTTGAGTGCGACGTCGCGTTCGAGGGCGAGATCGAGCGCGGCGAAGACGCGGCCCATGCCACCACGGGCGATCTCGCGCCGCACCCGGTAGCCGGGGACTGCGGGGACATCGCTCACAGGCGCGTCGGCGCCGGGTCGCGATCCATCGGTGCTGGACGAGCCGCGAGCCTGGTCGGTGGTCAAAAGCGGATCGCCCGGGCGGAGGCAATCGGCGAGTGCCGAAGGAATGTCCGTCGTCACGTTCCGATCGTGCGGTTGGTTCATCACTTGCCTACCATCTTGGCGACGGCTTCATCGTTGGAAGCAGTCACATCTGAGCTAACGCAATGCTCAGCAGCCGGGCCGCCTGCTGGGAAGCCAACTCGAAAAACCGTGAAGGCGGCCCGGTCGGCTGCAGCAGATCGTTCGGCACTGTTGCAGCCGTTTTGCTCAATCAAGAACGTGTCCGTCCCGTGCCCGTCTCCTTTTTTCGGCATGGATGCCGCTCTTTCAAATCGGCGCGCTGGCACCGGCCTGCACTGCCGCTTTCACCTTCTCGATGAACACCGGCCAGCGTGGGTCCGATTCCAAGCTCATGAGCTCGATGTGGCTGCGCCGAACGGGTAACCACGCCAGGAAGAACTCACGCTCGACCAACGCCTGTTCCAGGGCGGCGAAGGCCAGGTCATTTTCTCCCAGGGCGGCATGGAGATGAGACAGGTAATACGGACGTGTGGGGGCGGGGATCGTGCGCTCGGCCAGCTCGCGTTGAATCTGCCGCGCTTGGCCTACCTCCCCGGAGAGCGCCAGCGCCTGACCCAGTGTGGATAAGAACATGGGCAACCGTCCGGAAAGCTCAACGGCCCGGTGCAATTCCACGAGCGCCGCCTCGCGATCTCCCAGGAACCAGTATGCCCGGCCCAACTGCCAGCGACTGAAGCCAAAATTCGGCTCGAGTTCCAGAGAGCGGCGCAGCGGCGGGAGCGCCTCGGCGAACGATCTCATGGAGTTAAACGACAAGCCGAGGTATGCGTGAGCTGTTCTGGAAAGCGGGTCGCCTTCCACGGCACGGCGATTCTGGACG
>DASZFN010000961.1:0-3872 GCA_035939715.1 Gemmataceae bacterium
TCCTCGACTTTGGCCAGCGCTCCGGCCAAATCACCTAGGTCTTCCAGGATCGATGATTGCCCGCTGAGCGCCATTTGCAACCCCTCCAACAACTGATGGTCCCGGCAGATCTGTTCTTGGTCCAGATACAGGGCCATTGCATTTTCCAGTTTACCTTGCCTATCGAGAATTTGCGCCTGGAAACCAAGAGAACGCTGCAATTCCTGGAAGCCGCCAGAATGGCGCGCTGTCTGTTCGGCTTCTTGCAGCCATTTCAAGGTCTGATCGTCTAGTTCGCGGAGCTGATCAGCAAGTCGGTCGGTCACGGACGATAAATCGTGCATGCGTGCAACCGCAAGTGCACGCTCCAGGAGTACTATACCTTCAAGCGGTTTACCTCTGTGCCAGGCCAGGATCGCGGCGCGATTAGCCATGCTGTTTGCCAGGTTTTCGAATCTCTCCATTACCATACACAGCCGATCCAAGTCCTCGTATCGGGCCAGGGCGCCGTCGAGGTCACCTTGGTCGTGCAGGGACCGTGCCTTAGCAGCGATGTCGTCGTGCACCCGGTCCAAGATCGCTTGGGCCAGGTCTTTCATTTCCCACAAATCGAGGTGTTCGCAGAGCCGATCGGCTTCCAAGGCCAAATCGACGGCTTCTTCTGGCCTTTCAAAATCCTGGGTCAGAAGCGCCGCTTGATTTGCGAGCAACATCGCCAAGTCCCGAGGAGAACCGCTGCTGCGACACAGCTGTTGCGTCTCTTCCAGCATGCGGAGGGCCTGTTCCTTCTGCCCCTGAAGGCGCAGTACACTGGCCTGATTCGTGCGGCAACCGGCTAGAGGGCCGGCAAGGAGCGCCTGTGCACAAACACGCTCCTGTGTCCTCAGCAAGGCGATCGCGGGACCCAACTTTCGCTTGGCTAGCCAAACCGTCGCCTGATTGCCGAGACTACGCTGAATGCCGTCGGGTTCACCCAGTTCACGCGCCACATGCAGTTCTTGCTTATGCAATCTCAATGCGGCATCGTAATCGCCTTTGGTTTGCATTAGTTTACCTTGATTGCCAAGGTTGACATGTAACTGCGAGCGAATGCCGAACTCCCAAGCAATTCTCTCCTGCTGCTGAAGCAGGACCAAGGCCTCGTCCAACTTACCTGTTTCCTGAAGAATTAATCCTTCTAAACCTATGCTGTGTGCCAAGCCACCCGGGTTGCCGGTTTGGCGATAAAAGTGGGCATTCTCCCGCAATAGGGCCAAGGCTTTAACATGGTAGCGCTGCAAGCAGTAAACCTCTGCGCGATTGGCGCGAACCGCGGCCAAGCCGTCCGGATGGTTCAGGTCCCGATAGATTTGTTCCGCCTCGTCATATAGCAAATGCGCCTTGGCCAACTTCCGTTGTGCCACCCAGACCATTGCCTGGCCGGTCAGGCTGGAAGCCAGCCCCGTCCGAAGGCCGTGTTGTCGGCAGAGGTCTTCTTGGGCGCGATGGTATTCCAGCGCCTTGTCATGTTTTCCTATTCGGCGCACAATGCAGGCTTGGCGGAACAAGCATCCCTGCACGAGGTCCGGATTTCCACTCTGCTCGCGCACTCTTTGAAGAAGTTGATCAAATAGCCGAGTGGCTGCGTCGTAATAGCCTAGGTCACCCAAACATT
Source organism: Gemmataceae bacterium (assembly GCA_035939715.1). Lineage (GTDB taxonomy): Bacteria > Planctomycetota > Planctomycetia > Gemmatales > Gemmataceae > DASZFN01. Next base: position 1,634 of record DASZFN010000961.1, read on the forward strand.
GGGCGACCAGCCAAAGCTGCTCTGGCTGCCCTGATTTAAGAATTCGATCGAGCAAGTAAGCATCGATCGCACGCAAGGGCGAGTTTTGCTCGACCTGGGTCCAATACCTCTTGATATCGTATGAATGAGTTTTCCACCCGCGGGCAAAGAACTCCAAGTTGGCCAGCCATTCGGAAAGTCGAGTCCACGAACGTGCGGCCGTCAGTTGCCAGGGCAACTCTTCGATTCCCCGTGGTTCCGTAGCCCAATTGGTAAAGTAGTCGGCGACCCGCAGGTGAGCTTCCTGTTGCAACAACTCGGCGGGCAGATAGCGACGGCGGACTGCTTCGCGCAAGTATTCGTGGAAAAACCCGATCAAACCGGAGCGGACCACCAGCGCTTGACCTAACGCCAGGAAAAGCGGCGACCAGACGGCCCGCGGCAACGGCCGGCCGCCCGTGCCGAGCACTTCCAGGAGTTCGGATTCGGCCAGGCCGCGGCGGGCCGCCCACAACGCGGTCGTGGCATCGCGAACCAGGTTCGGCCGGTCCCGCTCGTAGTCGGCCTCCCAACGCTCCAGGATTTGGCTGTACAGCTCGGCAACATCCTGCGCGCCGAGGTAATGGTCGATCCGGCGGTCCAGGAGTTCATGCACTCCGAAGACCCGCAGCTCATCCAAGAGCGCCCGCAGGTACAATGGGTTCGCCGCCTGCGGAGCGCCGGCGATTCGCTCAACCTGCGCATGATTGAGCCGCTTCGTGTATTGGGCCAGGTAGTCGGCGATTAATCGCCGCCGCTCCGCGGGTTCCAGCAGCCTCACCGTGAGGGTGGGCCATTGCCGTTTTTCAAGTTCCGCCAGTGGCTTGCCCGGCAGCGTGGACAGCACCAGCCGCACGTTGTTGGGGACCACCGGTGGCAGCCAGACCAGTTCAAGGGCGCCGTCGCAATCTTCGAGCTGATTCAAGCCATCGAGCACCAGCACGACCCGTCCTCGCGCCGCCGCCATTTGGAGCCAGTTGGCAAAGGCTGCCCGCAGCGCGTCGGGCTTGTCGGGAATCTCTTCCTTGATGTCGAAACGCCGCATCAGTTCGCCGAGGATCCGCCGGAGCATGGCGGCCCAATCGGCACTGTAAGGCGTGGCCCCAATGAAGTGCAGCAGTACCAGCGTGTCGGGATGCGCGTGGCGATAGTGCAGCGCCCAGTTAGCCAGCAGGGCCGACTTGCCCGAGCCCGACTCGCCCAGGACTACCAGCGGCGGCCCGTCGCCGGTGGCATGTGCATCGAGTTGGGCCAAATACTCGGGCCGGCCGATGTAGACGCCCGCCTGCACTCCCGGCCGGATTTCCAGCGCGGCCCGGCTGCTCGCGAAGGCCTCATGCTCGGCGGCGTCCCGCTCCAACGTCCCGGGGGCGCGGCCCGGCGGATACATCTGGTTGACGGCCGCGGTCAGGTCGCGCAGCACCCATTGGCCGAGAGTCGGCGGATCAGGGTAGTTGTCGCGCAATGCCAGCCCACTCTGGCGGACCCGTTCCTTTAAGGCCGCCAATTTGCCGCGCTGGACCGGATTGGCTTCGATCAAGCCGCCCCGTTGCTCGGCCGGCACACGCTTGACGTAGGCCGGGTCGCGGAAGTAGAACACGGCCCGGTTCGCAATGTCCGGGTTGTTGAGCACGCCGTGGAGGATTTCCAGCTCTGTCACGCTCTTGTCGCGGTGCTCGGCCAGCCAGGGCTGCAATTCGACCAATTCATCGGCTACCTGTGGTGGCACCCAGCCGTAGCGTTCGCCCAGAAGCCCGATAAAAAACGGCCGGCAGTTCTCGATCTCGGCGAGGCAGATGGGCAGCACCTCGCCACGCTGCGACTGCTCTTCGGTGATTCCCCAGCGTAAGTCCACCTCCGTGAAGGTCACGCCGCGTTCTTCGCAAAACTTGCGAAGTTGTGGGAACACGAACTTCATCAGCACATCCCGCTCGTTCTGCATGTCGCGGAACGTGGACGAGATAAAGACGCGGATCGAACGCTCGTGAGGAGCGACGCCGGGCACGTCCGTTTCGCCCGCATTCGACAGAAGACGCGGAGGAGCGTTGCTTGCAGAGAAGTTCGGAGAGACGAACCAGCGGATTTCTTGCCAGATTCGGGACATGGCTTCGCTTCGTTATCATGGTTTGAGGAGCTTTCGGGGCCGAACCCATAATCGCTGCCAGAAGTTCGACCCGATTGCTATGTCTTTGCATACTTCCGCGACATTACCGGTGAGTCA
>DASZFN010000962.1:0-13232 GCA_035939715.1 Gemmataceae bacterium
GCCGGGCTGCAGCCAGCCGACGAACTCCTTCACCTGCCGGACGAGCCGGCAGGGGTCGACAATAGGGATCAGCGCCGGCTAGCTCCCGAACTGCTTCACCTGCCGGACGAGCCGGCAGGGGTCCGGCAAGACCAGGGCGAAAGAGAAAAGCGCAACTTCAAAAGGGTATATGAATCCTCACCACGCACGCCTTGCCGGAGCACGGCTCAGTACATGGCGAACGGCCCCGAACACAAATTGCTGCTGGCCTCTTCCGAGGTGGTCGGCTTTGCCAAGACCGGCGGTTTGGCCGATGTCGCCGGCGCCTTGCCGCGTGCCCTGGCCGGCCGCGGCTGGGAATGTGCCATCATTCTGCCGCTTTATCGCGGCGTCCGCGCGGCCAAGGTCCCTCTCGAGCCGATGGCCCTGGAACTGGGCATTCCCATCGGTCATCGCATCGTGAATGGGAGCCTGTGGCGTTCTGTTCTGCCGGGATCGCAGGTTCCGGTTTATCTCGTGGAACAGCCGGATTATTTCGAGCGCGACGATCCTGACCGGGGACGAGGACTCTACCAGTTCACGGCGCCCGGCGGCCAGAAACGCGACTACCCCGACAACTGCGAGCGCTTCATCTTCTTTAGCCGGGCCGTGCTGGAAGCGATCCGGCTGCTGGAGTTGCGGCCGAGCATATTGCATCTCAACGACTGGCAGACGGGCCTGGTGCCGGTCTATCTCCGCGAGATGTACCGCAAACAGCCTCTCTATAGCAGAATCCGCACGCTCTTCACCATTCACAACATTGCCTACCAGGGGCAGTTCTGGCACTGGGACATGCTGCTGACCGGGCTGGATTGGAAGCTGTTCAATCCGAGTCAGCTCGAGTTCTACGGCCAGCTCAATCTTCTGAAAGCGGGCATCGTTTTCTCCGATTACATTTCGACGGTCAGCCCGACCTACGCCCGGGAGATCCAGACGCCGTATTACGGCTGCGGTTTGCAAGGCGTGCTGAGCGAGCGTCGAGAGCGCCTCTCCGGCATCGTGAACGGCGTGGATTATGCGATCTGGAATCCGGCCACGGATTCCCGTCTCGCAGCCAACTACGACGCCAACAGCGTGACCAGGGGAAAGCCGGTTTGCAAGGCGGCGTTGCAGCGCCGCTTCAACTTGCCCCAGGAGGCCAGGACGCCGCTTCTCGGCATGGTGGCCCGGCTGGTCGAGCAGAAGGGCGTGGACCTCGTCGGCAAGGCGGCGGAAGCATTGCTGCGCAAAAATGTTCAGCTTGCGGTGCTTGGCGAGGGGGACCGGGTTTACCATGAGATGCTGCTGAATCTGCGCGCGCGCTTTCCCGATCGCGTCGGATTGATGATCGGTTTTGATGAGACGCTGGCACACCAGATCGAGGCCGGCGCGGACATCTTTCTCATGCCCAGCTTCTACGAGCCCGCCGGTCTGAACCAACTGTACAGCATCAAGTACGGCACCGTCCCCATCGTGCGCGCCACGGGCGGCCTCGCCGATACCATCACGGATTGCACGCCGGAAAGGCTTGCCGCGGGCACGGCCACAGGCTTTTCCTTCATAGCCTATACCCCTGCGGCGCTGCTCGAAACCATCGACCGGGCCCTAGTCCTTTATCGCCAACATCCGGAGCAGTGGCTGTCCCTCATGCAAACCGGCATGCGCCAGGACTGGTCCTGGGACCGGATCGCCGTCGAATATGAGAAGCTGTACGTCAGGATCAACCCCTGATAAAGTTCACTTGTGGACAAGACGCTCGGAAACATCAGCCACCTGTTGCAGGGTTTGCCAATGCCGGAACTGCGCAAGGATCCGATTGTGGGCCGCTGGGTTATCATTGCTACTGACCGGGCCAAGCGTCCGGTGGTGCCCAAGATGGAGCCGCTCCCGGCCAGCACGGGCCCTTGTCCATTCTGCGAAGGCCAGGAGGGCCAGACCCCGTACGAAATCATCTCCTATCGCGATCGCAACACCAAGCCGAATGAGAAGGGCTGGCGCGTTCGCGTCGTGCCCAACAAGTATCCGGCGCTGCAGATCGAAGGCGACCTGAATAAGCGCGGCGAAGGTATTTACGACAAAATGAACGGCATCGGCGCCCATGAAGTGATCGTCGAATGTCCCTTCCACGAAACCACCATCGCCAAGCTCTCCGAGGAAAACATTCGTGAGGTGCTGTGGGTCTACCGCGACCGGCTGGTGGACCTCAAGAAGGACCGCCGCTTTGTCTACGGCATGCTGTTTAAGAACGTGGGCGCCGCCGCCGGGGCCTCGATCGAACATACGCACTCGCAGCTCATCGTCACGCCGATCGTGCCGATCAACGTTCAGGAAGAGATGAACGGCGCGCTGGAGTTCTTCAATTATCGCGGCCGCTGCATTTATTGCGACATGGTGCACCAGGAGCTGTCGTCGGAGCGGAGAGTTGTCCTGGAAACGCCGCACTTTGTCAGTCTGGCGCCGTTTGCAAGCCGGTTTCCCTTCGAGACCTGGATTATCCCCAAGAGCCACAACAGCCACTTCGAGAATATTCAGAAAACCGAGGTGGATGAGCTGGGGACAGTGCTGAAAACCATCCTGCTGAAGCTGGAGTCGGCCCTGGAAAATCCGGCCTACAACTACATCATTCACACCTCGCCTTTCGATTCGCAGGCGCTGCCGCACTACCACTGGCATCTCGAGGTGATTCCGCGCCTGACACGCGTGGCGGGATTCGAATGGGGCACCGGCTTCTACATTAATTCCGTGCCTCCCGAACAGGCGGCGCAGTTCTTGCGCGAGGTGGCGGTTGATCCGGCTCTCAAGCGGCCGGCCTGAGCGGCGCCACGGATGGAGGCAAGCGATGCGCATCGGCGTCTGCGGCGGAACCTTCGACCCGGTCCATCTCGGGCATCTGGTTCTGGCCGAACAATCTCGGGAGCAGGCGGCCCTCGACCAGGTCTGGTTCATCCCCTCGGCGCGGCCGCCGCACAAGCAAGATCGATCGGTGACTCCTTTTCATCATCGGCTCGAGATGTTGCAGCTAGCGATCGCCGGGCATGCCGCTTTCCGCGTGAATGACTTGGAGGCGGAGCGGCCGGGCGTCAGCTACACGGCGGATACGCTTAACGAGCTAAGAAGCCGCAATCCGGGCGATGATTTTGATTTCATCATCGGGTCCGATTGTTTGCCGGACCTGGTGCACTGGTATCAGCCGGCGCGCATCCTGGAGTTGGCTGGACTCATTGTCGTGAAACGCGAAGGCTGGCCGCTCTGGAGTGAAGAAGAACTGCGGCTTGCCCTCCACCTGCCCGCGGGAGTGCCTATCCGGCAACGCGCTGTGGAAATGCCGACGATTGCCATCTCCAGCAGCGACCTGCGCGACCGAGCGGCGACCGGCCGCAGCCTCCGTTATCTCGTGCCCCGCGCCGTGGAGTGCTATATCGAGACCCACCAGCTTTATCAGCAGCAGACTTGAAAGGGAAGGGATCATTGGTCATTAGTCATTCGTCATTCGTCATTCGCGAATGACTAATGACGAATGACTAATGACCATTGACGCGGTCATTCGCGTCATGAACCAGCAGACATTGCAACAAGCATTCAATCGCTCGCTCGATGTAGTTCGGCTCCTCGTAAAGGGGAATGCCGAGCGGGGCGGTCAAGGTGTAACCCAGCGCGGTGCGAATCACTTCCCAGGCCCCGACCCCCGGCTCCAGGGATCGGCGAAAGACGCCGGCCGTCTGTCCTTCCGCGATGACGCGCGCCAGCAAACGCTCGCTATCCAGATAAAAGGACCGCAGAAAGGCGCCGATTTCTTCGTCATCGGTTTCGATCAGCGTGCGGTGCATGATGCGGAATTCGATGGCATGCTCGCGGGTCGTGCCCAGGTACAGATCGATGATGCGGCGCAATTTCGCCAGCGGATCGTGCAGGTCGCCGGTTTCCGCATGCCAGCGCGTCAGCGTGGCCTCGCGGATTTCCTGAAGCACTTCGAGAAACAGTGCCTTCTTGCTGTCGAAATGGCGATACAGGACCGGCTCGGATACCCCTGACGCGCGGGCGATTTTTTCCGTCGTCGTGTTCTGATAGCCCAGGGTCACAAAAAGATGCTTGGCGTGAGCCAGGAGCTGGCGTTTGCGGTCCGCCTTGCGCATGCGCGGCGCGGCTTTGAAGGGCTCAGCCCGGCGACGTTGGGGCACGCTCATCGACTTCCTCACCGATTCCTTCGGTCCCTAACTTGGTCCGAAGTATCTTAGCCGTGCGGCGCTATGCGTCCCAGGGCAAGTTTGCCTGCGACGTGAGTTGCCTCTTGCTGTGTCAAAAGATCTGTTAGAACACCGAACGAAGCACTTCACCGCGACTGATGACCAAAGGCCGGCCCTGCGTGTCGCGGAGCTCGGTGTCGGCGGGGAAGCCGAGGCAGTGGTAGATGGTTGCGGTGAGATCCTGGGGTTGGACGCGGCCTTCCCTGGGATGACCGCCGATGCGGTCCGAGGCGCCGTGCACCTGGCCGCCGCGAACGCCGCCGCCGGCCAGGGCGGCGGAAAAGACATGGCCCCAGTGATCGCGGCCGCCGGCGGCGTTGATCTTCGGGCTACGGCCGAATTCACCCATCCAGACGACGAGCGTCTCGTCCAGCAGACCGCGGTCCGCCAGGTCGGTCAGCAGCGCCGAGTAGGCCTGATCCATGGGCGGCATCAAAGCCGTGCGCAGGCGCTTGCTGTTGTCGCTATGTGTGTCCCAGACAGGATTGGTGTCCTTGTCTTCCTTGGTGCGCGTCCAGTTGACCTGTACGAGGGAAACGCCGGCCTCCACCAGGCGTCGCGCCAGCAAGACGCTCTGGCCGAAACGGCTCATGCCGTAGCGCTCGCGCACCGCCTCGGGTTCGAGTTGCAGATTGAAAGCCTTGCGTGCGCGCGGGGAGCGCAGCAGATCAAAGGCCTGCCGCGTTTGATTGTCATAGCGAGCCATGTTATGGCTGCGGTCCACGTGATCGAGATGCGTGTTGACCTGCTCCAGCAGGGAACGCCGTTCTTGCAGCCGGAGGGGCGGCACCTCCGCGGACAAGCCGAGCTCCGGAACCTGGAAATCCGGGGCGGAGGGATCGCACATCATGAGCCAGGGGTCCGCGGTCCTACCCAGGAAGCCCGCGTTCTGACCGGGCCAGGTAATGCCGCCGGTGTTCCAGATGTGCTCCGGCACCGTTACCGACGCTGGCAACATGCCTCCGCCCGGCCGCAAGCGCCGCACTACGGCACCCAGGCAGGGCCAGTCATTCGGCGCACCGGGAGTGGCGTTCTCCACGTTCGTGGGCTGGTGCGGATAACCGGTCAGCATCCAGTAACCGCTCGATGAATGGGCGTTGTCGTTGGTGGACATGGCCCGCAGCACGCAACAGTGCTGCGCCAGCCGGGCGGTGCGCGGCATCAATTCGCCGACGCACAGGCCGGGGACTGAGGACTGAATGGGTTTCAGATCGCCGCGAATTCCCACCGGCGCACCGGGCTTGGGGTCCCAAGTCTCGTGTTGCGGCGGCCCGCCCATGAGGAACAGCACAATACAGGATTTAGCCTGACCAAACGCCTGCCCCGTGCGCGCGGGCGCGGCGACGGCTTGCCGGCCGCCGAGCAATGCCGGCAGGGAAAGCCCGAACACGCCGAGGCTGCCGGCACGCAACCATTCGCGGCGGGTTACGCCATCGCAGAGCCGCGCCCCAGTGTCATGGATGTTCAACATAAGGTACTACCACCTGGGTAATACTGTAGACCCGGCGACGCCAGCAAACAAGTCGGGAAGGCATCCTGGTTCCCAGGCTCTGCCTGGGAACCCACTGCCTCCGAGGCTCTGCCTCGCGAGGCGGAGCCTCTCGCACAGTGCGTTCCCAGGCGGAGCCTGGGAACGAGGTGCGTTGGTGCATTCCGCCTTCTGCGCGGATGGCGCTCCGCCTAAAGTCTGTCGCTGCTTCCCTCCGATGCTATATGAAGAGCCTCAGAACCGACTGAAATACAGATGGCCAGGCGAAACCAGGTAAAACCGGGGAAGCAGGGATGACCGACACCCAGGTGCTGTTGAGGAAGATCGCCGCCCTGCGCCAGCAGTTGGAGCAGGTCCAGGGACCGGGAGTCGACACGGCCGCAACGCCGGGTCCGGAGGCGAAGGATACGGGCGGCCGGATCGAGCGTCTGGAACGCCAGGTGTCCAACGGCGCTCAGCACACGGTGTTGCTCGATACAACACTACGCCAGTTGGCCCCGGCGCCGGCGGCAGCCGCAGCCACGCTCCCCCGGCAACTGACCGCCCGTGCCCGCCGCATTCTCGAGCAGGGCCGTGAACTCGTGGCGCAGCTCCGCTTGCTGGGCGAGGAGTTTCCGGCAACGCAGCCGGTCACGGACAGTGCCGGCCAGGAAATGAAAGGCGCCCTCGCACGGCGCTACCACGAAACGGCAGCCATAGCCGACACGGCGCTGCGCATGCTTCAGGCCTTTCCGGATGCCGCCAGCGTGCAGCTGCGTTTGTGCGAAGGGCTGGAAGCAATGCTGGGCGTGGTTGCCGAGCGCATTGCCGGCTTGCATGCCGCCGTGCAGCAGCGGCGCTTCGAGCAGCTGCGGATCGATGCCTTGGCCGATCTCATCACGCAACTGCACACGGGTCTGCCGGTCACTCTGCAGCCTTTCGCCGACATTGCCGACGCCATTGTCGCGGAAGCCGCCGCGGCCGGGCCGTTGCGCTTTCTCAGTGCCGACCCGCGCCAACCGGCACGCTTTGTCGCCAGCCACGGCTTGAATACTGCACAGGTATTGGCGCGCGTCGTGCGTGACAAAGCGGAGCTGCGCTGCACGCCGGTCGAGGCCGTGGTCGCCGCCCTGCTTCATGATGTCGGCATGCTCGGCGTCGATCCGGCCATCCTGGCGCGGCCCGGCCCGGTCAACGATGCGGAGCGCCGCGCCATTGAAGGGCACACGTATGCCGGCGCCGAGATGTTGACGCGTCTCTTGCCAGGCGGCGCCTGGCTTGCCGAGGCGGCGCTGGGACATCACGAACGGCTCGACGGCACCGGCTATCCCGGCGGCTTGCGCGATCAGCAAATCGCCCCGCTCACCCGCCTGATCGCCGTTTGCGATATCTATGCGGCCCTGTGCACGCCCAGGCCGCATCGACCGGCTCTGGATACGCGGACGGCGCTTACGGATACGCTGTTGCTGGCGGAAGGGGGCGGCCTCGATCGCTTCCAGGCGGAGCGGTTGCTGCAACTTTCTTTCTACCCGGTCGGCTCGCTCGTGGAGCTGGCGGACGGCGCGGCGGCCCTGGTGGTCGCCACGCCCACGAGCCGCCGCGACTTGCAGACGCCTGCGCGACCCGTGCTGGCCGTCCTTACCGACGGCGACGGCCAGCTTTTACCTTATCCGCGGCATGTGGACCTGGCGCAGTGCGAGGGGAGAAGCATTGTGCGCTTGCTGCCGCACAGCGAGCGCAGCGACCGGCTTGGCGGCCGCTATCCCGAACTCGTGTAACAGGTGAGCGCCGATTGCATCCCGCGGAGGACATGCATGCGCCGCCCGGGCGGCTATCTTTGCGCGACCCGGCATCCCTGGTCGTGCCTGTTGTTCCTGGCTCCGCTCCTGGTGGTCTACGAAGCCGGCGTCCTGTGGCTGGGTGGACCGCAGCCGGAGTTGCTCCGCAACGGCGCCGACACCTGGCTGCGCTGGGGGCTGGAATCGTTCGGCCTGTCGCAGCTCTATTGCGCTCCCGCGTTCATCGTCGCCGTGTTTGTGGGCTGGAGCCTGCTCCGGCTTACGGATCGTCCGTTGCGGCCGCTCAACGTCTGGCTCGGCATGGCCCTGGAGAGCGTGGGGTTTGCCTTCGGACTGTGGGCGCTGAGCAAGGAGCTCGGTCCTTTCCTGGAACAATTCGACATCCATCTCAGCGTCGGCATGGACAGCAAAACGCTGGGCCGCGTCGTCACGTTTGTCGGCGCCGGCATCTACGAGGAGATGCTGTTTCGCCTGTTGCTCTTCTGTGCGCTGGGGATCGTCTTTCGGCTCATGGGCGTGCCGCGCATCATCTCCGCGTTGCTGGTCGGCATCGCTTCCGCAGTCCTGTTTGCGGCGGCCCATCATCTGGGGCCGTACGGCGAGCCCATCAACGGCTACGTCTTTCTCTTCCGCAGCCTGGCCGGATTCTATTTTGCTCTTCTCTATCAATTGCGCGGCTTTGGCATCGCCGTGGGCGCGCATGCCTGCTACGACGTGCTCGTGGGCGTCCTGATCGTTTAAAGCGTCAAAAGCAGCGCCAAGGCGACCGGCAATGAGGCGGCGCCGATCACCAGAATAGCCAGCAACAGCCGCCTGCGCAAACGCCGGCGCGACTGCAGGTAGGGTTGGAAGCTCAGGAAGAAGTCGTGGACGGGCCTTCTACGCTCCATGCTGGTCTCGTGCGAGTTGGAGAAGCATTTCGCTGGGTTTGCCACCATCTTATCAGCAGCTATGCCCCTGGCAAGTCGTGAACAGAAATCCTAAATCAATCGTCTGTCCATTGAGCAGCCCGTTGTAAAACTATCGAAAGGTAAATAGCGGTTCCGAATCTGCAACCAGCCCGAAGCGCGAGCGAGGCCCTCGCTGGCGCTTCGGGCTGGTGTAGTGCAACGCTGAATTTAGAGCAACCTGCCTGCGACAGACAAGTCAGAAAAGCCAGAAGGAGATTCCATGCCGAAGTACGCTCTCTTGCCCCTGGTGCTTGTGTTGGTCTTGCACTCGGGCGCGCGAGCACAGGAAGCGCGGCTGCTGCGCTTCCCCGCCAGCCACGGCAACCAGCTGGTCTTTACCTATGCCGGCGACCTGTACACCGTCAGCGGCAGCGGCGGCGTGGCCCGCAAGCTCACCGGCCACAACGGCTTCGAGATGTTCGCGCGCTTTTCTCCGGACGGCAAGCGGATCGCTTTCACCGGCCAGTACGACGGCAACACCGAGGTCTATGTGATTCCGGCTCGGGGCGGCGTGCCCCGGCGCCTCACCTTCACCGAAACGCTCGGCCGCGACGATGTCTCCGACCGCATGGGCCCGAACAACATCGTCATGGGCTGGAAGCACGACAGCGAGCACATCGTCTTTCGCTCGCGCATGCACCAGGAAAACGCTTTTCTCGGACAGCTCTATACGGTTTCGATCAAGGGCGGGCTGCCCGAGCCGCTGCCCCTGCCGCGCGGCGGTTTCTGTTCCTTTTCTCCCGATGACAGCAAGCTGGCCTATAACCGCGTCTTCCGCGAGTTCCGCACCTGGAAGCGGTATCGCGGCGGCATGACCGACGATGTCTGGATCTATGATTTCAACACGAAGAAGACGGAGAATATCACCAACAACCCGGCTTCCGACATCATCCCCATGTGGAGCGGCGACAAGATCTATTACCTCTCCGATCGCGATGAGCACAAGCGGATGAACCTCTATGTCTATGAGACACTCAGCAAGACGACCCGCCAGCTCACGCATTTCGATGAGTTCGACATCAAATTCCCTTCGCTCGGCGACAAGGCCATTGTCTTTGAGTACGGCGGCTACCTGTTCCGCCTGGATCTCGATACGGAGCGCGTCGCCAAGGTTCCCGTGCAGATTCTCGAAGACCAGGTTGCCGGGCGCGGCGGCTTGACCAACGTGAGCAAGAACGTGGCTTATTTCAGCATTGCTCCCGACGGCAAGCGGGCTGTCTTCGGCGCCCGCGGCGATATCTTCACCGTGCCCGCGCATACCGGGCCTACCCGCAACTTGACCGGCACCACCGGCGTTCACGAGCGCGATCCCGAGTGGTCGCCGGACGGCAAACACATCGCCTTTATCTCGGACGCCAGCGGCGAGGATGAGATCTATGTGACGGCCCAGGACGGCAGCGGCTCTGCGCAACAGCTCACGAAGGGGGCCGACACTTACAAATATGAGATCAAGTGGTCGCCCGACAGCAAAAAGATTCTCTGGTCCGACAAGAAGCTGCGGCTCCAGTACATAGACGTAGCCTCCCGGGCCGTGACCCCGGTCGCCCAGGGCAAGGCCTGGGAAATCAGGGATTTCGCATGGTCTCCCGACAGCAAGTGGATTGCTTACGTCCATCCCGAACGCCGAACCTGGGACCGCATCGTGCTCTATTCGGTGGAAAAGAATACGACGCTGGAAGTGACCGATACCTGGTTCGATTCGCGCAGTCCCGTGTTCAGCGCGGACGGCAAATATCTCTTCTTTGTTTCCGATCGCGAGTTCAATCCTACCTACGCCCTCAACGACTTCAATCATGTCTACCAGGACATGAGCCGGATCTTCCTGGTGACCCTGGCCAGGGAAACGGAATCGCCCTTCAAGCCAAAGAGCGACGAGGTCGGCGTGGAGCCGCCGAAGCCCGAGCCGGCCAAGAAAGAAGGCGTCGTGGTCAAGGTGGACGCTGACGGGCTCAAGGACCGGATTATCGAACTGCCGATTCCCGCCTCCAGTTATCGCAATCTGGTGTCGGCGGGCGGAGCTCTGTACTACCTCCGTCACGGGAGCAAGGACCCGCGCGCGCTGCTGCAGATGTATGACCTCGGCCAGCACAAGGAGACTGCTCTGGGCCAGCTCGAAAACTATGAAGTCTCCGCCGACCAGAAGAAGATGATCGTCTTCAAGGACGGCAATTACGGCATCATCGATTTGCCCAAGGGTCCCGTCGTCATCGCCGAGCCGCTTAACCTCTCCGGGATGGAGGTGAAACTGGACCGGCACAAGGAATGGCGGCAAATCTTCAACGAGTGCTGGCGGCAGATGCGCGACTTCTTCTATGACCCGAACCTGCACGGCGTCGATTGGCCGGCCGTGCGCCAGAAGTATGAACCGCTGCTCGCCCACGTCAATCACCGCGCCGACCTGACCTATGTCATCGGCGAAATGATCGGGGAGCTGAGTGCCGGCCATACCTACGTAGGCGGCGGCGACATGCCGCAACCCGCCCGCATCAAGACCGGCTTGCTCGGCGCCCAGTTGAAACGCGATGACAAGACGGGCTATTACCGCATCGTCAAGATCATTCGCGGCCAGAACTGGGACAGGTCGGTGCGCTCACCCCTGACCGAGCTCGGCGTCAACGCTCGCGAGGGCGACTTCATCTTGGCGGTCAACGGCCAGCCGACCAACGAGATGACCAATATCTACGAGGCCCTGGTCAATACGGTTGATAAGCAGGTCGTGTTGCGCATCAACTCTGAGCCGACGGCCAAGGGCAGCCGGGACGTCACCGTGATCCCCACCGGCGACGAAACACAGCTCTACTATTACGCCTGGGTGCAGGACAACATCAAGAAGGTAAACGACGCCACGGCAGGAAGAGTCGGCTATCTGCACATTCCGGAAATGCTGCAGCCGGGGCTCAACGAGTTCACCAAATACTATTATCCGCAGTTGCAGAAAAAGGCGCTGATCGTGGACGTGCGCGGCAACGGCGGCGGCAACGTCTCGCCGATGATCATCGAACGCCTGCGCCGCGACATCGCCATGGTCGGCATCGCCCGCAACACCACTCCCAACGTCGATCCGGGCGGGCTCTTGCTCGGCCCCATGGTCTGCCTATTGAACGAGTTCTCGGCTTCGGACGGCGACCTGTTTCCCTATCGCTTCCGCAAGGCGAAGCTGGGCCCGCTCATCGGCAAGCGGAGCTGGGGCGGCGTGGTCGGCATTCGCGGCAGCCTGCCGATTGTGGACGGAGGTTTTCTCAACAAGCCCGAGTTTGCACGTTATGATGTGGAGGGCAAGGCATGGATCATCGAAGGGCACGGCGTCGAGCCCGACATCGTCGTGGACAACGACCCCGCGCGCGAATACGCCGGCATCGACGATCAGCTAAGCAAGGCGATCGAGGTCGTCCTCGAGGAGCTGAAGACCAAGACCAAGTCGCTGCCGCCGGCGCCGCCCTATCCGAAGAAGTGAGGCTGCCCTCGTGCCGTCCCTGAGGAACCACGCATGAGCTTCCGCTGGGGCCCCGGTCCGGTCTTCCACTATGAATGGGTCACATCGTCCCGGCGCTGGCAGATGTACGCGGGACGCTCGCTGTTTGTCTTGCTGCTCCTGGCGGCCCTGTTCACCGTCTGGTACACCGACGCAAACCAGTACTCCTCGGCGACCGGTCTGAGCGGCTACCGTAAGATACTGGCCGAGATGGGCGAGAAGTTTTTCTACGCCGTGGTCGGCACACAATTGACACTCGTCCTGCTGGTCGCCCCCGCGCTGACGGCAGGGGCGGTTTGCGTGGACAAGACGCGCGGCACGCTGCTGCACCTCCTCACGACCGACCTGACCAATGCCGAGATCATTCTCGGCAAGCTCGCCACCCGGCTTGTCACGTTATTCAACCTGGTGCTGTGCACCTTCCCGGTTTTGTTCCTGTGCACCCTGGAAGGCGGCATCGATCCGGACGCGCTGATCGGCGCCTTCCTGATTACGCTCGGCGTTGCAATCTTCACCGGCACGCTGGCGCTGACGCTGTCGGTGTGGTGCCGCAAGACCTACGAGGTCTTGCTTGCCGTCTACATGATCGTCTTCTTGCTGCTGATCGTGAATCCGCTCCTGAGATTCTGGGGGCTCAAAGTGACGCCGCCGTTCTGGATTGAGGCCCTCAACTTTTACTGGGTCGCCTTCGCCCCGTACATGGTCCCTGGGGCCATCACGCTGGCCGACGACTGCGCTTTTCTCGCCGGTTGCGCCCTGGCTGCCGTGATCTTCGTTCTCGCCGCCGTGTGGCGCGTGCGCGCCGTGGCGATCCGGCAATCGAGCCAGGTGACGAAGCCGCGCGGCCGCTGGCTGCGCTTCCTGGACCTGGGCCGCTTGACCTGGTGGCTGCCTGGCTTCGGCCTGGATTTCAACCCGGTGTTATGGCGCGAGTGGCATCGCAAGCGGCCGTCGCGCTGGGTGCGTGCCGTATGGACCGTGTATGTGGGGCTGGCGCTGATCTTTACTGGAACGGCGATATGGCAATATTTCGGGACTACCAATCGCACGGAATTGGGACCATTTGTCAACGCCTTTCAGGTCGCTTTGGGGCTGCTGCTGGTGAGCGTCGGATCGGTGACGGCGCTGTCGGAAGAGCGCGTGCGCGGCACGATGGACCTGCTGCTCACCACCACCATCCCGACCTGGAAAATCGTCTGGGGCAAGTGGTGGGGCGTGTATCGCACGGTTATCCTGCTATCGCTTTTGCCGGGCATGCTGATGTTCGCGCTCGCCTGCGGCAACGATTTTTGGCCGGCCGTG
>DASZFN010000963.1:0-6230 GCA_035939715.1 Gemmataceae bacterium
GACGGCAAGAACAAGCTCAAGGTGCCGTCGGGCGTGCTCTCGACCGCCGAGGCGATCTCTGTGCTTGCCAGCGGCATGGCGCTGGCGGGCAACTTCGGTACGGGCGAGGTCAGCGCCCTCGACCTCGCTGCCGGGCTGCAGGGTGCTGTTGTCAAGGATGAGGAGAAGGACAAAGTCGTCTGGCAGGAATATTTGTCCAATGTCATGAAAAAACGTGGCGCCGAATGGCGTCCGCTGTTCAGCGCTTGCTCGGAGCACAACGCGTGATGGTTGCGGGTTTGCGTTGGCGTGGCGCACTGCGAGCGCGAAGCCGCAAGCGGCGGGGGAGGATACGTGACCACCTGGAGAATCCACGTTTTTGGGGTCAGACACCTTTCCCCAACCGGGGCCTGGCACCTGCGCCGTTTCCTGGACAGGATCCGTCCCAAGGTGGTGCTCATCGAGGGGCTCGCCGACGCCGACAGTCTGATTGGGCACATCACGCGGAAGGGGACCAGGCCGCCGATCGCCATCCTCGCCTACACGGATTCCGTCCCGGTGCGCACGCTCGTCTACCCGGTGGCGCGCTACAGCCCTGAATTTCAGGCGCTGACCTGGGCCGGGGAACACGATGTCCGGGCTCTGTTCATCGATCTGCCCTCGGACATTTTCCTCGGCCTGCAGGACCTGGAAGCGGAACGGCTCGAGCGCCTGCGCAAAAAATCCCCGGAAGACGCCGAGCATGCGAGCGAAGAAGCGGCAGACGCTGAGCCTGAGACCAAAGGACCTGCCGCTTCCAGCGAAGGCGACGCGGAAGAGCCGTCCGCTCCGGCGCCGCAAAACCTCTGGCGCCCGGAACGCAGTCGCTCCATCTACGAGCAGATCGCCGAGCGCTGTGGCGAGCCAGACTATGACACTTACTGGGAGCGGTGTTTCGAGCACAACCTGGGAGAGGACAGCTACCGCCTGGCGGCCCATGAGCTGGGCAAGGCCCTGCGCGAGGAAGAGGACCCACCGCTCTGGCGCGCCGAGAATCTTGTCCGGGAAGCCTACATGCGTCGCCGGATAGAAGAAGTGCTCGCGGAAGGAGTGAAGCCCGACCAGATCGTCGCGGTCGTCGGCGCCTTCCATGCGCCGGTCCTCACCAGCGACTTCCCCGCGATGACCGACGCGGAGCTGGCCTCGCTGCGCCGCCGATCGAGCAAGCTCACGCTCATGCCGTACTCCTACTTCAAGCTCTCAACGCAGTCCGGCTACGGCGCCGGCAACCACGCCCCGGCCTACTTCGAACTCCTCTGGGACACCCTCCAGGGGGGCGACCTGCACGAACTGCCGCTGCAGTATCTCTCGCAGGTCACCCGCCATCTGCGCGAGCAGGGCACGCCTCGTTCCACCGCCGAGGTCATCGAGGGGGTTCGGCTGGCCCGAACCCTTTCGGCCATGCACGACGGCCTGGCGCCCACGCTGCACGACCTGCGCGATGCCGCTGTCACGCTGATCGGACATGGGGAACTGGCTGTCATCAGCCAGGCTCTCTCGCAGGTGGACATCGGCACCACCATCGGCGAACTCCCCAAGGGGGTCAGCCAGACGTCGATTCAGTCCGACTTCGAGCGCGAGCTGAGCCGCCTCAAACTGGAAAAGTACCGCACGACCATCAAGCAGGACCTGACCCTGGACCTGCGCGAGAATCGACGGGTGCAGTCCGAGGAAGCCGCCTTTCTCGATCTCCATCGCTCCTGCTTCTTCCACCGGCTGCGCATGCTCGACATCGGGTTCGCCAAACCGCTCGCCTCGGGCCAGCAGGCGACGACGTGGGCCGAGAAATGGGCGCTGCAATGGACCCCCGAGAGCGAGATCTCCCTGGTCGAGGCGGTGCTCCTCGGCGAGACGGTCGAGCTGGCGACGGGGTTCAAGTTCAAGACACTGCTCGACAGTTGCACGAGCATTGCCCAGGCCGCGGACCTGGTCCATGATGCCTGTCAATGCGGATTGATGACCTCGATGGACCTGGCCCGCCGCCGGCTCCAGGAGCTGGCGGCGACCAGCTCGGAACTGAAGGTCATCGCCCATGCCACGTTTCAGCTCAGCCAGGTCCTCCGCTATGGCGACGTGCGCAAATTCGACCCCAGCCCGCTGCTGCCGTTGATGGAGGAGTTGTTCGTCTCGGGGGCCCTCGCCCTGCACGCGGCCGCCAACTGCGACAACGACGCGGCCCGGGAGCTGATTCTTTCACTCGACGAGCTCAATCGCGTCAGCCTCGAGCATCATGAGCGCGTCGAGGAAAAACTCTGGATCGAACGGCTGCAGCGTCTGGCGGACGCCGACGATCGCAATCCGTTGCTCTCCGGTTACGCTTGCGCGACACTGCTGGAGCGCGGCCTGGTTGCCAATGAGGACCTGGCCCGCGAAGTCTCGCGACGGCTTTCGCCGGGGGTTCCGGCCGATCTCGGCGCCGGCTGGTTCGAGGGGCTTGCCAAACGGAACCGTTATTCCCTGCTCGCCCGCCAACCGCTCTGGGAAGAACTGGCTGCGTACATCCAGTCGCTCGACGAGGACCAGTTCAAACGGGCTCTCGTTTTTCTGCGCCGCGCGTTCGGCGGCTTCAGCCCGCAAGAGAAACGGCACATTTGCGAAAACCTCGCGCATTTGTGGGGCCTGCACGCCGACGCCACCGCCGCCGCCATGGCACAGCCGCTGAGCGAAAAGGAAGAGCAGACGTTAAAGGACTTAAGCGAATTCAACTTCGAGGATCTGTGATGGCCATGACACAGGAGCAAATGCAACGTTGGCGGCTCATTCTCGGCAAGTCCGCCGAGGAGCAGTTCCAACCGTGGGCGAAACGCGAAGGCTGGCTCCGCGAAGGTTGCCTGCTCTCCGGCGACCTGGTTGCCATCGACGAGGCGCTGGAGCTGGTCTACTCCAGTGAGGAAGGGCTGGGGAGCCAAAGTCTCGATCTCACGCGCGAGGAATGGGAAAGCTCGCCGCCCGGCAAACACGGTGCGGTGCGCGGCCGCAGCTTTCCCCGCGTGGCGCGCTGGCTCGGCGAGGTGCGGCGGCTCTTTCCTACCGATATCGTCGCCCTGGTGCAGAAAGATGCCATCGAACGGCGCGGCCTCAAGCAGTTGCTTTTCGAGCCGGAAATGCTGGCGCAGGTGGAGCCGTCGGTCGACCTGGCCTCGATGATCCTGTCGCTGAAGAATCTGGTGCCCGAGAAGGCCAAGGCGGCGGCACGCGAGCTAGTGCGCAAGGTGGTCGAGGAATTGCGCCGCCGACTCGAGTCGCGCCTGCACCAGGCCGTGCGCGGCGCCCTGAATCGAAACCAGCATACACCGTTCCGCAGCCTGGCCAACCTGGACTGGCAGCGCGTTATCCGCCGCAACCTCAAGAACTACAACCCCGATCTCAAGGTACTCATTCCCGAAGAGCTGTCGTTTTTCAGCCGGCATCAAAAACGCTGCGAGTGGAACGTCATCATTGCCATGGATCAATCCGGCTCCATGGCCTCTTCGCTGATTTACGGCGGCGTCATGGGTGCGATCCTGGCCACCATGCCCGCCATCGAAACGCATGTGGTCGCCTTCAATCACCAGGATGTCGTGGACCTCACCGCCGAGTGCCAGGACCCCGTGGACCTGCTTTTTGGCATCCAGCTAGGCGGCGCCGAAGATTACTGGATGGCCACGCGCTATTGCGAACAGTTCATGCACACGCCCGCGCGCACGCTCTACATTTTGCTGGCCGATCTCTACGACACGAGCCCTCATGAAGCCAAGTTTGTGCACAAGATGGAACAACTCCTCGGCAACGGCATCAAAGCGGTGACGCTGCTGGCCATCTCGGACCACGGCAAGCCATCGTTCAACCACAGCCTGGCACAGAAGTTGACCAACCTGGGCATGCCGTGCTTTGGCTGCTCTCCCGACCAGTTGCCGGACCTGCTAACGGCGGTGCTCAAGGGGCAGGACCTGCAGCGCTTTGCCAATCAGGCGGAAGCGGCCAACGCCAAGCCATGAAGAATCAGACAATGCCCTACGGGCCGGCATTCGTCGGCGAACCAGCATCCCAAAGTTTCACGGTGCCGTCACTGCAGGCCGCGGCCAGGCGCCGGCCGTCTGAGCTAAATTCGACCTGGAAGACGCGAGCGCAGTCCGCCGGCAGCGCCAGCAGTTGTTGTCCGGTGAGCACGTCCCATATCCTTAGCTCGCCGGTGCTCCTGGCGAAGCCAAGGCTGCCGCTGCCGGAGACAAGTCGCCCACCGTCGGAACTAAACGCCAGACTCCAGATGCGTTCTCCCTGTCCGTGCCAGGTGGCTAATTTTTTCCTGGCCGCGAGGTCCCAGATACGAATCGTCATGTCCGTTCCCGCGGCGGCCAGGTATTTCCCGTTCGGGCTATAAACCACGCTCCGGATGTGATCGGCGTGGTCTGTCAGCGGGGGCAGCTCGCGCGCCCTGAGCGCGTCCCAGATCTTTAATTCGCCGGACTCATCGCTCGCAGAGGCCAGGCTTCTGCCGTCAGGACTGAAGGCCACGCAGCATACGCCTCCGGTGTGTCCCTCCAGGACGGCGACGTCACCGCTTTTCACGTCCCAGATTCGCACCGTGCGATCTCCACTAGCGGAGGCCAGGCGGGTTCCGTCGGAATTGAAGGCAAGCTTTATAACTTCGGCCGTGTGTCCAGGGAAAGTGCGCCGCCGCTGGCCGCTGGCCACGTCCCACATGGTTATGGTGTTATCCGCTCCTGCCGAGGCGAGGAACTGCCCGTTCGGATGGTAGGCGAGGCAATTCAGGGGCTTACCGTTTCCTGGCAGGGTGCTGAGGAGCCTTCTGCCCGGCGTATCCCAGATTTTGATATTGCCATCGATGCCAACAGAGGCCAGGCAGTTGCCATCGGGGCTGAAGGCGACGCCATACGCAGAACGGCCACTCATCGCCGTGGAACGCTTGATGTGGCTTCCTAGTGTGGTCACCTCCTGGGTCGCTGTGGCGTCCCAGATCTTGACGGTATGGTCCTGGCTCGCCGAGGCCAGGCGCCGGCCATTGGGACTGAAGGCGACACGGGTCACTTCCGCGTGGTGGCCACGCAGCGTAAACTCCTCCTCCCCCGAGTCCACGCTCCACAACTTCACCATGTTGTCCTTGCTCGCGGAAGCCAGGCGCCGGCCATCCGGGCTGAAGATAACCGAGGTAACATGGTCTGTGTGGCCGCGCATGGTATGTATTGTCTTTCCGGTGTGCGCATCCCACAGGATGATCTCCCGCCCCGCGTTGGTGGAGCCGGCGAGAGTGCGGCCGACGGGACTGAAAGCCAGGCTGGTGATCGATTCGTAACGTCCCTCCGCCGTGAGGATCAAGCTTGCGGTTCGCGTATCAAAAATCCGTGCTGTATTATTGTCATCGGCCCAGGCGAGCCTTCCGCCGTCAGGGTTCAGCGCCATACTGAAGGCGTTGAGTGATTCTCCATGGCGCGTGAAGGTGATTTGTCCAGTGCGGGCATTCCAAAGGGTCACGTCGCTCCCCGGATTCCGGAAAGCCTGGATGAATTTGTCGCCCCTATCGATGCCGTCACGAACGGCAGCTTCCTTGCCGGGCGGTTGCGAGCTGACAGCGGCTAACCAGTTGCCATCCGCGCTAAACATTACTCTGCCGACGGTCGCGGCAAATACCTGGAAATCAGGAAGCTCCTGGCCATTATTCACGTCCCAGCAGCGCAGACGCTTGCCACAGGCAGCGACAAGCTTCTGCCGGTCGGGAGAAAAAACCACTTCGCCGATCGGCTCTTCGTCGACGGGCTCGGCGCGAACGGTGAGGGTTCGCAGCTCCTTTCCCGTGGCGGCGCTCCAGAGGATAATTGCGCCGAGCCCTTTTTCGGTCTTGCCCGCCGCGGCGATCGTGGCGCCGTCCGGACTGAAGGCGATGCTCTTGACGGCATCGCTAAAGCCGCGGAGCGTGTGTTGCTCCAGCCGGCTGAGTCGATTCAAGTAGTACCACTCGAAGCCGCGTAAATCGGCTTGCCCGGGGGCCTGGGGCCTGAACTGGTCAAGCCGATCGAGCATCTGGCGTATCAAGCCGCGCTCCCAGGCTTGCTGCGCCAGATTGATCTCCGCGCCGTAAAAGCGATGGTCGGCTAGCTCCTTTTCCGCCAGCGCCCGCGTTTCGCCACGCCACGCCTGCAGGCCGAAATATGTCGAAATCCCGCTGCCGAGCAGAAGCACCAGGGCAATGGTTCCCGTCAGGCCGGCTACCAGTG
>DASZFN010000964.1:0-4248 GCA_035939715.1 Gemmataceae bacterium
ACCCGCGGTCGAAGCCGTGGTGGAAGTCATGGTCGAAGCCGCGGTGGAAGGCGCCGTGGTTGAAGGCGCCGTGGTTGAAGCTGCCGTGGTTGAAACCACTATGGCTGAAGCCGCCGTGGTGGAAGCCGCCGCTGTGGAAGCCGCTGCTGTGGAAGCCGCTGCTGTGGAAGCCGCCGCCGTGGCCACCGCCACCATGATGCTGCGCCTGAGCGAAACCGGGCGTCACGAGGACTGCCGCCCCGGTAAGGAGCAACAGGCCGCCGAACAAGAATGCTTTCCGAAACATGGGTTGCCTCCTCTTCTGATGCGGGGCTTGAGTGGTTAGATCGCGACTGTGATGCCAGGTGACCCAACTGTGCTCTTCGAGCAGGAATGTCAGGGACGCCAGGTTGTCGTGGGTGGTGATCTGCACCATTGCTCATGCCCTTACCCTGCTTCCCTCTAAAGCAAGGACCGTTCCGGCGATGCGAGCTTGATGGCCCTACCTCGTAAAGGATGCGCCAACAAAGACTTGCGGATGGAAAGAGTCGAGACAGTCTTGAAGAGGGAGGGGAAGTGCCACCGACCGAGTGCCACCCGGGTGGCACAGCCGCCACTGGGCGGGCACCTAATCAGGCCGGGAGATGCCGAGCTTTTTCATCTTCTTCTGCAAAGTGGAACGCTTCATTCCCAGGCGGGCTGCGGTCCCCTTTGGACCGCCTACCACCCAGCCGGTTTCGCGGAGGACGCCGAGGATGTGCTCCCGTTCGGCGTCGGCCAGGGTGACCGGCTCCCCGGCCGGCACGCGAGCCTCCGTGGCCGCGGGCTGCAGGTCGCCGAGCGGGATCCGGAGTGACGGGCCTGAGGAGAGAATGACCGCGCGTTCGATGATATTTTGCATCTCCCGGACGTTGCCCGGCCAGGGATAGCGCACCAGGGCGTCCATGACGGGGGTCGGGATGCTGTCGATCCGCCGGCCCATCCGCCGCGCGAACCGCTGGATGAAATGACGGGCCAGCATCGGAATATCTTCGGGGCGTTCGCGCAAGGGCGGCAACACGACCGGAAACACGTTCAGGCGGTAGTAGAGGTCGTTGCGGAAGAGGCGGTCGGCGACCATCCGGGCCAGGTCACGGTTCGTCGCCGCCACCAGGCGCACGTCCACCCGGATCGTCCGCGTGCTGCCCAGGCGCTCGAACTGCTGCTCCTGCAAGGCACGGAGCAGTTTCGGCTGCAGCTCCGGCGGGATGTCGCCGACCTCGTCGAGGAACAGCGTCCCCTGGTGCGCCAGCTCGAAGCGGCCGACCTTCTGGGTGATGGCGCCGGTAAAGGCGCCCTTCTCGTGGCCGAACAGCTCGCTCTCCAGCAGCCCGGTGGGGATGGCCGCACAGTTGAGCTTGACGAAGGTCCGCTCCCGGCGCGGGCTGAGGTCATGCAGGGCCCGCGCGATGAGTTCCTTGCCCGTGCCCGTCTCGCCGAGAATGAGGACGGTGGAGTCGGTGGGGGCGACGGCCTCGACCTCCTTCAAGACCCGGCGCAAGGCGGCGCTCTCGCCGATGATGTCATCGAAGTTGTGCGCCGTGCGGATCTCCTCGTCCAGGTAGACCTTCTCCTGGTGCAGTTGGTCCCTGAGCGCCTCGATCTCGTCGAAGGCCAGGGCGTTCTCCACGGCCACGGCCACCTGGTTGGCGACCTGCTGCAGGAAGTCCACGTCCGCCCTGTCGTAGGCGGCGGCCTGCTTGCAGGCGAAGGTCAGCACGCCCAGGCGGCGCCGCGCTGTCGTGAGCGGCAGATAGCAGAGGCTGTTCACCCCGAACGCCTTCGCCCGCTCCTGTAACTGCGGCCAACGGCCCTCCGCGACGTTCGAAACGATCAAGGGGTGCTGGGTCTGCAAGACTGTTCCCGCAGGGTCCGCCTCGACCGAAAGAGGGACAGGAGGCTGGACCGGAATGGGTTCCGTGGTTTCCAGGACATGCAGACGCATTGTGTTGCTCGTCGCGTCGTGCAGGACGCAGGCCAGGTAATCAAAGCGCACCACCAGATGGAGCCGCCCGGCCAGGTCATGGAAGAGCGTCGCTAAATCCCGGTGCGAGACGATCGCTTCTGAAACCGCCAGCAGGGTTCCGTACTGCTGGCAGCCGGAAAGTTCCTGGCCGTTTCGTTCGAGGTTACCCATGATTCAAGCCACTTGCCAGTAAACAAACGCCCTGGCCGAAAAAAGTCGAGCCTTCGGCCTTCGCTGATGACCTTTTTATTCTACAGCTCCCAGGCGCACTCGGACTGCAGGGCATGCCCAGCCGGCGCTGGCAAGGCACACCTGTGCCGGCTTCGCTTCCCCTGGAAGAAGTACTCGACCGCTACCGCAAGCACATTCACGCCGACCTGTTCCCGATTGCAACCGACCAGAAACTGTGATGCGGACCGCCGGCGGAGACTCATGAGAGCCGTCGTTTTTCCATAGCTCTTCCGTGTGCAGACAAGCGAGAACTTATTCCTTGCGCCGCGGTTCGGGTAGCGGCATGCGAACGCTTAGGTCGTCTCCTTGCGGCTCATCGTCATACCCACGCCCTTCATCATCGATGCCATCGCGGCCCACGCTATAAAGGAGGTAACCCTCCCCCTCGCGCCGGTAGATCAACGGTTTGCCGGAGAAAAGATCGCCGGACACGTTGACCAGATATTTCGGGGCCAGCTCAGCTAACCTCTCCGGATAACGTCCGTGGTCTTGCCGGTATGCGGCCAGGAGGAACGCCAGGTGCAGGTTGCGCTGCTCCTGCTCGAATCGATCCTCGGCACTTTGCACCTTGTCGAAGGCGGGTAGCAGGAAGACGATGATAACGTTGCCGCTCATCTCGCCGCGCCGCTCCGGCCCCATTAAGGACTTTTCAATAAATCCTATTGCGGTAACCTGCCGCTTGAGTAGCGTCAAATCGCGCCTGATTGCTGCCAGTTCTTGCACGCGCGCAGCCCGGTCCGCGATTCGCAATGCGGCGGTAAAACGATCGAACCAATGATTGGTATTCCTCAATGCGGGATCCCAGTTGATGCTCCTGGTAAATAACCGGGCCACGAATTGGTTGCCCTTTCTGTGCCTGTCATTTGGCCGCGGCATGGCTTCGAGAAACTGCTTCCCCTGACGTGCCGTCAACGTGATTATTTCCAGCAGCGTGAAGCGATCCGTCAGATCCATCTTGTCGGCGACCGCCGGCATGGGCGGGAGCTTGCGCAGATCCTCCAAACATGCCAGGACCTGTTTCGAGGTGAGCTTGGCGTGGCCAAGAAATGCGACATCGGCTCTGCTGGCGACACGGTCAATGGCGATACCGACTAGCAGCTCGAGCAACGTGCCCCCGCGTGCCACGAGCCTGCCAAGACGATGGCAGGCGAGCAGGTCTTGCCAGGCTTCATCGATTCTTCCCTCGCTAACCCGAAGCATGGCCCGGCAAGCCAGTGCGGAGGCGGCCTTACGGCATTGTTGCACGTTCGGCAATAGCGAAGCAAGCAATCCGGGTGACCAATCGTCGGTCCGCTCCGGCACCAGCGGGTTGTAGTATTGCGGGTGCCGCGTGGCATCCATCATCACGGCCAGTGGTTTCTCGTTTCGTTTCAACCACTCGGCCAGCTCCGGCTCCTTCTTGGCCGTCCAGGGCCATTGGGTCGCCTGGCTCATTCGCTCGACGTAAGTCTCCACTTCGGTGTCGCTTTTGGCGTGCTCCTTCAGGTAATCCCGCCAATCGACCAGGTATTCGCCCTGCTCAGGCGGGGGTTCGATCCCCAGCCATTGAAAATACTCAGCCGGCATGGCCGTGTCGCCTGTCGGCCGGGGACCGAGCGCCTGCCAGATCAGCACGTTCGCATTGTTTTCAGGCGTGATCCCCTTGCTCAGTCGTTCGTTCAGCGCCGTCACGTAGTCCACGTATCCGGATTTGTCGAGCGGTCCGGTGACGTAGGTTGTCTCGGTGCTGACGGTAAACGTCGAGCTACCGGGCAACATCGCGTAGGCAAACGCTCCAGCAAGCAGAGCCAGTATTGCCACCACTCGGGTCCAGGAAAAACGGCGACGCATGATCGAGTAACGGATTGGTAATGAAGGCGAACCTCAAGAGCTTGATTTATTGGAGCGGGGCACGGTTTTGTAGCCTATTAGCCCACGTCCGGTCGATACCATCAGGGCTGCGGGAGCCGGGCCGGCGCTCAGGAATCCCTGACAATCGGCAACCGCAGCCCGTAGAATGGCCGCTGGGGAAGCCAGCAGGCGCAAACGCCGAG
>DASZFN010000965.1:0-4062 GCA_035939715.1 Gemmataceae bacterium
ACGGCCCAGCATGCTCTGCGACAAGGCAGGATCCTGGCGCGAAACTTGCGAGCGGCGATTTGTGGAGGCACCAAGAAGCCGTTCGTCTATTCCATGCTCGGGCAGCTGGCGGCGATCGGAAAGCGGACCGGTGTTGCCAACGTCCTCGGCCTGAACTTCTCGGGGTTCCTCGCCTGGTTCCTCTGGCGGACGATCTACCTGAGTAAGCTGCCTCGCCTGGAAAAGAAGGTCCGGGTCGCCTTGCAGTGGACACTGGACCTGTTTTTCAGCAAGGACCTCATCAATTTCTCGGCGGCCCGCGCGTGTGGTGTGCCGCACCAAAACGGAACGGCGAGTGTTCCCGGTGCAAACCGGGTTTCCATTCAACAGCAATAGCCTAACGGCGAAAGGGAAAACCCCCATGAGCGAACCCCAACTCCGACGCCCTGGTTGGGACCGGGCAGCGGAGGAGGTGGCAGCAAGGGGTTGACTTGGTGTCCCCCCGAGCCAATCTCATTTCCCGCAAGCGAGGAGGTAGCACCATGTTTGGATCGAAACGGATGGGCGTAACTGCGACTGTCGCGATCCTGGTTGGAATCGCCGGACTGTCCTACATGCTGGCCACAGCGGCAGCACCAACTGCCGCGGAGACCCCCGATGCCCCGGCGACGTTGGTCGAGTTTACCCCCGATGGGAAGCTCAAACAGCCCGTCGGCTATCGCAAGTGGGTGTACGTCGGCACGCCGCTGACCCCCAACGACATGAACGGCGGCGAGGCTAGCTTCCCCGAGTTTCACGCCGTCTACATCGACCCCAAGAGCTTCGCCCACTACGAGAAGACCGGTGAGTTCCGTGACGGCACCGTCATCGTTAAAGAACTCAGCAGTGTCGGATCCAAGGAGGCGCCCAGCGGCAAGGGCTACTTCATGGGCGACTTCTCGGGCTTGGAGGCCGCGATCAAGGACTCGAAACGCTTCAAGGGGGAGCCCGGCTCCTGGGCGTATTTCAGCTTCGGCCACAAATACCCGCTCAAGAAGGAGGCTTCAAAGAACTCCGTCGCCGCGTGCAACCAGTGCCACCAGGAAAACGCCAAGACGGACTGGGTCTTCAGCCAGTATTACCCCGTCCTCCGCGCTGCGGCCCCGCGTTCCAAGTGAGGCCGGTAGGGGTGTCCGGGTCGGTCCCAGACACGCCCGCATCCCCAAACACGAGGAGACACATGTCATGAATACCAATTTCCCGTGTCGGCAGACAATCGGCCTGGTCGTATCAGCATTCCTCGCAGCGATGATTGGCCTTGGTTTGTCGCACCGGACACCCGCTGATGACGCGCCCACCCCTAAGGCCAACGACTTCTCGCCGTACGTCATGAAGGATGGCGGCATTTCGCTGCCAGCCGATTATCGCGAGAAGTTCCTCCACCTGGGCACTTGGGCTGTGGCCACCAAGCCGAACAAACCGGTCGATGAGATGCACAACGTTTACGCGCGGCTGGAGGACACCCTGGCCTACCGCCGCGACGGCAAGTTCCCTGACGGCGCAGTGTTGGTGAAGGAAATCACCCGTGTCGGCTCGGATAAACTCACTACCGGCCAATCAACCTGGTCCTCGGGCATCAAGGTCTGGTTCGTAATGGTCAAGGACGCGAAAGGGCGATTTCCTAAGAACGACCTGTGGGGCGATGGCTGGGGCTGGGCCCTGTTCGAGGCGAAAAACCCGAAGCGGAACGTCGCAACCGACTACAAGACTAACTGCAAGACGTGCCACGTTCCGGCAAAGAAGGACGACTGGGTATACGTCCGGGGATACCCGGTCCTCGCGAAAGACACCGGGACCAAATGAAACGTCGGGGCCTCGACCATCGTGTGGTCCGATGGCTCTTTGAAGGCTGTAGGGACAAGGCGGGATCCCCGTCATCTTCACAACGGCTGCCGCTGCTCACGCAGGGGCGAAAGCCCGAGTCCAGGATACCAACGGGATTATGGTCCGACACTTAGATAAGTTCGGTCCCCGGGCGGAACCGAGAGGAGGTCCGAGGGCCGTGCAATGACCGACAACCGGCTATTGTCGCAACTCCTCAACGAGTTGCTCGACTCGGACGCCACGCCGGAAGACGTGTGCCGTTCCCACCCCGAGCTGCTGCCGGAAGTGCGCGCCCGCTGGCGGGAGGCCTGCTGCTTCCGGTCTCAATTGAACACACTCTTCCCTGCGCCGGAGCCCGGCATCAATTCTCTGGCCTTTTCGCGGGAGGACACAGTCCTACCGCAGATTCCGTTTTACGAGGTGCGGCGCGTGCTGGGGCACGGCGGAGTGGGCGTGGTCTATGAGGCGCGGCACGTACGTCTCAACCGCACCGTGGCCCTGAAGATGCTGCTGGCCGGCCCCTACGCTCTGCCGGAGGAGCGGGAGCGCTTTCAGCGCGAGGCCGCGGCCGTGGCCGGCCTGCATCATCCCAACATCGTCCAGGTGTACGACAGCGGGGAATTTGATAAGCGGCCTTACTTCACGATGGAGCTGGTCGAGGGCGGGACCCTCTCCGAGAAGCTGGCCGGGACACCAATGCCGGCCCGGGACGCGGCAGCGCTCGTGGCCACCCTCGCCGACGCCATTCGGGCGGCCCACGCCGCCGGCATCATCCACCGTGACCTGAAGCCGGCCAACATCCTGCTAGCGCCCAATTCGAATGTCGAAAGTCGAAATCGGAAACAAATCCCAAGTCCGAAAGAAACAAATCCCAAACCAGAACAGGCAGGTCGGGAGATTTCGGACTTTGAGTTTCGGATTTCGGATTTTGAACCGAAGGTTTCGGACTTCGGACTCGCCCGGCGGATGGAGGGCGAAGCCGGGCTGACCCGGACGGGGGCGGTGATGGGCACGCCAAGCTACATGGCCCCAGAGCAGGCGCGGGGCGACAAGAACGCCGTCGGCGCCGCCGTGGACGTGTACGCCCTAGGGGCGATCCTGTACGAGTGCCTAACGGGGCGGCCGCCCTTCCGAGCCGAGACGGCGTCGGCGACAATGCAACAGGTGATGACCGACGACCCGGTGCCCCCCGCGCGGCTGAACCGGGGCGTCCTGAGCGACCTGGAAACCATCTGTCTCAAGTGTCTGCACAAGTCGCCAAACCGTCGCTATGCGAGCGCCCAAGAGTTGGCGGCAGATCTGCACCGCTTCCTGGAAGGCAAGCCTATCCTGGCCCGCCAGGCAGGAGCGGCCGAACGCGCCGTCAAGTGGGCGCGGCGGCGACCGGCGTCAGCGGCCTTGGCAGCGACGGCGCTGGCCCTGGTCGGGCTGGCCCTCGGCGGCACGTTGTGGCTGGAGCGGCAGCAGGCCCAGCGGCGCGCAGAGACGGCCCGACACGAGGGACGAACGTCGCAGGCCGTGGAGGCCCGCCTGGAGCAGGCGGCGGCTCTGGAGAAGCAGGGTCGTTGGCCAGAGGCGCGGACGGCATTGGACGTAGCGCCCCTCATGTTCGAGAGCCCGGCCCAGGCGAGTCTCCGCGAAGGGCTGCGCCAGGCCCGCGCCGACCTGGACATGGTTGCCGCGCTGGAGGAGATCCGGCTACGCCTGTCGGAAGGCGGGAGAGCTTCTGGGACGGCCCCGCCCATGGCGGGGCAGTTGTATGCCGAGGCATTTCGGCACTACGGGATTGATCTGACGACGCTGGAGCCTGAGGAGGCGGCGGCGCAAATACGCGCCTCGGCTATCCGCGAGACGCTCCTGGCGTTCTTGCACGATTGGCTATTTAGGTTGCCCGTTGAGAACCAAGGCCGCCTCCAGGGAGTGCTGAACCAGGCGGATGACGATAGCTGGCGGCATTCATTTCGGCAAGCGCTTCAGGAGAAGGACGCGAAGAAACTGAGTGACCTGACCCATGCACCGGGAGCTTCGGCCCAGCCCCCGGGCGTCATAGCCGGGTTGGCGGCGGCCATGCTCGAAAACAGTTACAAATATGAAGCGCAGGAATTCCTGTGCCAGGCCCAGCAGCGTTATCCCGGTGATTTCTGGATCAATTACTTTCTCGGCTGCTTTTGGTGGGAGGACTACCCGCAGGAGGCAGTGGGCTATTTCCGGGTTGCGGTC
>DASZFN010000966.1:0-2971 GCA_035939715.1 Gemmataceae bacterium
GTTCTTGGGCCTTGCAGAAGATATTTGGCCGTGATGACCCTTCCGTTATCCCTCCATTTGCCTTTCACTCGTCCGAGATCACAAACAATTGAAGCATTTTCATGCAACGGCATCGGCCCGCTGTGGGCCTAGCTTGTGTTGCGTGAGTTTTTTCTGTAGGAGGCCCTCACTTGGGCAAGAAGTTGTACGTCGGTAATTTGTCGTATGGCATGACCGAAAGCGATCTGCACACTCTGTTTGAGCCGCACGGCACGGTCCAGTCGGCCCAGGTCATCAATGACCGGGACACGGGCCGCTCGAAAGGCTTCGGCTTTGTCGAGATGGGGAGCGGGGAGGAAGCACAAGCAGCCACTGGCGCCCTGAACGGCCAGGAGGTCAACGGGCGAGCGCTCACCGTCAATGAAGCACGGCCACGGGAAGAGCGTGGCGGCACCCGCGGGGGTTTTGGTGCCGACAAACGCCAGTAAGCCGTTCTGAAAACTCAGGCACCCTTCCCAGCAACAGCGCTGGGAAGGGTGTCGCCGCTTTCTTAAGAGGCCCAACTTGTGATGGATCTGAGTGACTGATTAGCAACAAGTCGCCCACACCAGAGAGAGTTTTATGACACGCTTTTCCGTAGGAGAACAGGTCATTATCCGATACGGGAGACACGAGGGCCAAAAGGCGACAATTATTCTAAGGAGCCAACCGGGGGATGCCTACCGGGTGAAGGCAGAGGACGGCACCGTTCTCTTTTTCACCAGTAAGGGACTGGAAAAGGAAAAGGCACGAGTCCAAAAGGCCATGTCGTGAAAGGCAGATTGCCAACAAAGGGAGCAAACCATGCCGACCAAACAGCAAGACGAGCAGTACACGACTACGACTCAGGAGGGAGCTAAGCGCCAGGGACGGATCACCGCCATCGGTGCCCACGTCCTGCAAGTCCTTGGCAAGCCAGGCGATCTGCAGGGAGTGCAGGTCCGTCCGTTGTGGCAGGCCCACTATCGCGTGAACGTTCTGGTTGGGGCGGATATCACTTCCGTCAGGGTAGCCCACAGCTTTTTCATGGTGGCGGACGACGAGGGGAACGTACTCCGCTCAGCGCCTGAGATCACGAGGCAGTATTGACATTGGGTTGCGACGCCTTCGTCACGAAATCACGTCGCTGCCGCGGTCGTGGTCCATGTGACCCCGCGGTCGATCGCCGGAGCGAAGTTGTTGGTGTGGGAGGCAAGCGGTTGCAGGTTCAACCCTTATGGGCGGCCGTTTCTTTCATTTCAGATAGAGCGATCGGTTTATCCTTTGATGTTGTGCTCGGGGAGGCGGAAAGCACGCGAACGATTTCCTCAGCCGACATGCCCCGGTCGAGCATTTGCTGCTTCAGGGCAGCCTCCATTCCCGCTTGGCGAAACCACCGCCACTGGATCATGCCGACCACCGAGATCACGATGATCCCAATAAAAAGCATGCCCCCCAACGGCAGCGCAATTTCGGGTTTCAATCCAGCAAAAAACTCTTGCATGGCCAAATTCTCCTTTTGAGCGAGAGTAAGCCGATAATCCGCGCGAGGCCCTCCCGCATAAGACGTAATTCGCTCCCGTACCACAGGTATTTGGACTGGACAACGCTTTCGTGGCATCGCTTCCGGGTGGACTCCTTCGGCCAGGTCACTGGGTGTTCGCATTGTAGGCGTGCGCCCGCGGCCCTTGCAAGCAGAAAGCCCGTACGATGTGGTTGACGACCGCACGTCCTCTGCGTTTCAACCATTTCACCAGGAAAGCCCGTGCATCCGCGTGATTTGCGGTTATGATAGCCGCAATTCCCTTTTCCTTGCGGGTGCCGCACCATGTCTGCCAAACACAACCTTCTCCAGGGAATCCTGGCGCTGCAGAACAACTTCATCACCCGCGCACAACTCCTCGCCGGCTTCAATGCCTGGGTCGAGGACAAACGCAAGGCGCTGGCCGACTTGCTCCTGGAGCAACAGGCGCTCAGCGCGGCGCAGCACGCGCTGCTCGTGGCGCTGACCGCCGAGCACCTGCGGCAACATGGTGACGACGCGGACAAGAGCCTCGCCGCCCTGAGTTCGGCCGGCTCGGCTCGGCGCGATCTGGAGCAGATCGCCGACGCCGATGTCCAGGCCTCGCTGGCGCCCCTGGCTTCGGGCGACTCCTCCGCCCGTGTCGGTGACCGGGACCCGCTGTCCGTCACGTTCACGCAGCCGCCGCCGGAGGCGCCGGACCAGGGCGCACGCTTTCGCATCCTGCGGCCTCACGCCGCTGGCGGGTTGGGACAAGTGTCGGTCGCCCTGGACCAAGAGCTCAATCGCGAGGTGGCCCTCAAGGAGATCAAGGAGCAGCACAGCCACGACCCCGAGGCGCGGGCGCGCTTCCTCCTCGAAGCCGAGATCACCGGCGCGCTGGAGCATCCCGGCATCGTTCCGGTCTACAGCCTGGGAACCTACGGCGACGGCCGGCCGTTTTACGCCATGCGCTTCATTCAGGGGGACAGCCTCAAGGACGGCATCCAGCAGTTCCACCTCTCAGGGCACGCCGGAGAAGCTTCGGGCCCGGCGCCGGACTTCCACGGGCTGGCCTTTCGCAAGCTGCTGGGGCGTTTCGTCGATGTCTGCAACGCCATCGCCTATGCCCACAGCCGCGGCGTGCTGCACCGCGACCTCAAGCCGGGCAACATCATGCTCGGCAAGTACGGCGAAACCCTGGTGGTCGATTGGGGCCTGGCCAAGCCGCTCGGGTCGAGCCAGCCGTCCGAGGAATTCGCCGAGCGGACGTTGCGGCCGACGGGGACCGGCGCGACGCCGACGCAGGGGGCGGTGGGCACGCCGGCCTACATGAGCCCGGAGCAAGTGTTGGGCCGGCCGGATCAGGTGGGGCCGGCCAGCGACGTGTACAGCCTGGGTGCGACTCTCTATCAACTCCTGACCGGCCAAGCGCCTTATGGAGGCGGCGAAGCGGCCGAAGTGCTGGAGCGC
>DASZFN010000967.1:0-4745 GCA_035939715.1 Gemmataceae bacterium
GTACAGACGGCAGTCTTCACGCGCCGCGGCTGCGAGCGCGTCATGCGTGCAGCCTTTGAGGGGGCCCGCAAACGCCGCAAGAAGGTGACCTCCATCACCAAGTCAAACGCCCAGCAATTCGGCATGGTCCTGTGGGATGAAGTTTTCAAGGAAGTGGCCAAGGGCTATCCCGACATGCAGGCCGGTTCGCTGCTGATCGACGCCGCCGCCATGGATTTTGTGCGCAAGCCGGAGACGTTCGATGTCGTGGTGGCGAGCAATCTTTTTGGCGACATCCTCACCGACCTGAGCGCCATCATCACCGGCAGCATGGGACTGGCAGCCAGCGGCAACATTAACCCCGAACGGGTCTACCCGAGCATGTTTGAACCGGTGCACGGCTCCGCGCCGGACATCGCCGGCAAAGGCATCGCCAATCCGCTGGCGGCCAGGCCCATGCTGCCGGTGATAATGGCGCTCAGATCGGTCAGGATATCGCCGAAGAGATTGCTTGCCACCACGACATCGAACGATTCCGGCTTGCGCACGAAATCCATGGCGGCGGCGTCGATCAGCAAGGAGTGGGTCTGGACGTCGGGATAATTCCGGGCCACGTCCTTGAAAACTTCGTCCCATAACACCATGCCAAATTGCTGCGCGTTCGACTTGGTGATAGACGTCACTTTTCTGCGGCGTTGGCGCGCGCCTTCAAACGCTGCGCGCATGACGCGCTCGCAGCCCCGGCGCGTGAAGACCGCCGTCTGCACCGCGACTTCGCTCGGCGCGCCGACGTAGAGCCGGCCGCCGATTGGCGCGTACTCGCCTTCGGTATTCTCGCGATAGACCAGCATGTCGATGGAGCCGGGGGCTTTATCGCGGAGCGGCGACTGGACGCCCTCGAACAGGTAAGCCGGGCGAAGGTTGAGATACAGGTCAAACCGGCGCCGCAACGGCAGCAGCAGGCCGTGGAGCGTGATGTGGTCCGGCACCTCCGGACTGCCGATGGCGCCGAGAAGGATGGCGTCGTGCTGCTGAAGAAGATCCCAGCCGTCGTCCGGCATCATCTTGCCGGTCTGCTTGTAGAAAGCCGAGCTCCAGGGGAAACGCTGCCATTGCAGCGCGACCCGCTCATGGCGCGCCACCGCCGCGTCCGCAACGCGAACGGCTTGCTCGGTGACTTCCGGCCCAATGCCATCGCCGCCTATGACTGCGATTTTTAAAGCTGCCATTGCAAGTTTTTCCTGGATTTCCTATAGAACCGCGGCCGTCATGCCGAGGGGATAGCGTCGGCGAACCCTCAATCTATCCTGTGCGTGAAGCAGGTCAAGATGGTAAAAATGGGAGCCCGCCGAATCAGCCCTGTCGAACAAGCCAGGCCGGCCGCGCAGTTCTTGATCCCGGCCATGGCCGCTGCCCTCGCGCTCGGATGCAACGGCATGAATCACAATACGACCGGCGGCGGCGCTACGATCGATCCGCTCCTCGGCGGCGCCGCCATCAAGGCTACGGTGCCGGCCACGCCACATGCTCCTTCTTCAGGACCCACAGCTGCGATTCCCCCGGTATCTCCATCTCCTGGTTCACCGGCCAGCACGGCGGCGCTCGCGGCCGGCATGACCAGGCCCTTTGACAAGGATCGCGACCTGCGCATCGCTGCGCCCGATGGCAATACGGGAAGTGAAGGGTGGGCCCGGCAAGGAGCGGCCCCGGCTGTTGCGGCCAATGGCAATGGCAGCGGCGCGGTTCTGAGCGGGATTGTGCCCGTTAGCTCCTCGGGAACGCCTCAGAATGTGCCTGGCAATAGCGCGCCGGGCCCAGCCGCCGCTCCTGCCGGGACCGTCAGCTTGCCGCCGCAGGGCGCCGGCAATGGTCTAAGGATATCGTCTTACGAGCAAGCGGAGACGCTCCTGAAGGCCCGCGGCGCACTTTGGTATGGTCTGGAGATGCTGGGGGATACGGGAGAATGGAAATTCAGTTGCATCGTTCCCAACCGGCAGAGACCGGGCAGCCGGCGCACCTACGAAGCCCGTGACCGCAACAAGTTGGCTGCCGTCCAGGCGGTGCTCGATCAAATCGAAAAGGATCAGCAATAGTCCGTAAGGTCTCAGTTTGTCGCCTTCCGCTCCGCGAAAGCATGTCCTTTCGCGGAGCGAAAGGCGACAATACGGCACAGCGAATCTACCCAATAGTCCAGCGGAAGCTTTCTACGCGTCTTCTCCATTCTGAGGCGCGATTACTTCAAGAAAGACGCCGCCGTTCTCGAACAGCCCATCGCCGACCGAGCACGTCCAGAGAATGCGGGCGCGGAAGCGCGCCGGCTCCATCCCTTCTGCACCGGGCACATCGATCTCGACCTTGTGGCCAAGCAAGCTGGCCGTGCCCACCAGGCGAATGCCCGTCTCGGACAGATCCCGGCTAAGCAAGGAACACTCGCGGTGATCGTCCGTGCGGATCTTGACCGTCTGGACAAAACTGATCCGTCCCTGTTCACGGCGCTCGATGCGGGCGTGATCCTTCTTGTAATGCCGAATCAGCTGGCGGACGGTTTGGTGAATCAATTTTTGCTGGGTTTCTTCCTTTTGCAGCGGCGTGGCCGGCAGCGCCTCGTAATAGTAGCGGCCGCGGTGATAACGCAGCAGCGGGCCCGACAGGGACACGACCTCTTTCCATTGCTTTTCCGGAACCCTGCTCCGGGCCAGTTCTTCGCGAATATCGCTGAGGCGAACCGAGCCCTGGCGCTTGGCCCGGCGAATAACGGCATTGGCGACTTCTTGCAAATCCGTGGCAACCATTTACGGCCTCACCTGAAAACGTTCAGCAGAACCTGAGAAGATGTGCGGTCGGTTTGGGCGCACCTTGCCCCATTTATTCTCTAGCACACGATTTACGGGCGAGTCGGGATTTTTTTGGGGGGAGTGTTGAGCGCGGAGTAACTGAGTACTCAGTACCGAGTACTCAGTACCGTACGCAGTACGCAATGTCCAACGCAGTCCTCAGTACTGAGTACTCGGTACTGGGTATTGCGTAGACTGCTACGTACCGTCGCTGCCGACCGCCCTACGTTTGTCGCTGCCAGCAGAGATTGACATAGCGCTGCAGATAGCGTTCGGCGAAGGTGACTACGGCGATGCGGGTTTGTGGATTATCGACGCCCCAGATGCTGACGCGTAAGTCCTCCTCATGCGGATCCATCTGGATAAAGAATCTATCGTCACAAGCCATCGCCGCTGGCAGCTTTTTCAGCAGGCGCTGCGCCAGGCGGTTGACGCCGATGCCGCCTATGCTGATCGTGGGCAACTGGTGCAGGTCCGGGTGCGTGAGGTAATAGCGGTCGCTGATGACAACGGCAAGCCGGTCATCATGGCCTGCGCCAAGCTCATCGATTTGTGTTTGCAGGTAGTAGCCGAGGGGGCGATCCATTTGCTCGGCGCGCAAGGTGCTGCCGGTAACAATGAGGATCAGCCCGCCGACAGATTCTCCCATGATCGGGCCTCGCGATTGCCAACGATCATGGTACCATTTGCCGGAGCATCTGAGGCGGTAAAAATGCCGCGGCGCGCAAAAAAGAACCAGGAAGCAAGGCTTGGCGGTTCCCTTATCGCCGGCATACCTGGGCCTAACGGCGGCTGGCCCATTCGTCGGCCTTGGCCAGGGTCGCACGGATGGCTTCCGCCTCGCTGGCGGCCTCCGCCTCGATATGCCGCGAACGGCCTTGTTGGCCGCCCGGCAGCAAGCACGTGATGCGGCAGCCGCCGTTGGCCAGTTTTTCCAGGTGGAAACAGCTCGCGCCCATGCGGTTGAGCTGGTTATGGACCGTGGTCCAATCCACGGCAACATTGTCCGTCGCCCTGGCGACGCCTAGCTCCTCCGGAGACGGTATCGACAGCGGCGTCGGGCGCACGGCAGTCTGCCGCGGTGCGGCCGGGGGGTCGTCGCCGCGCTGCGCCCGAATGATCGGCCGGGGCGGCACAATCTGCTGCGGCTGTTGCTGCTGCTGAGCGAGTAGGGACGGCGTGCCGGGCGCGCGTGCGGGCATGCCGCGATTGGCCGGCGCCGCATATTGCATCGGCGGCGGCGCCGCCGGAATTCCGGGCATCGCAAACGGGGAATCAAACCCGCCACTCATTATGATCGGCGCACCGCCGAACAGGGGGGCACAGCCCCCCGCGGTGGGTCAGCCGGCGCCGCTGCGCGCGGGCACGGCCAGCAGACACATAATGGAA
This sequence comes from Gemmataceae bacterium, assembly GCA_035939715.1. GTDB lineage: Bacteria > Planctomycetota > Planctomycetia > Gemmatales > Gemmataceae > DASZFN01. The sequence continues at coordinate 4,203 of DASZFN010000967.1, forward strand.
CCGAGTGACCAAAGGAGCAGGGAGAGCGCTTCCTTGCGCATGCGAACATCCCTCCGTCCGGCTCCAGGGCTGCGCCTGGCCGGGCCTGAATTGAACCGTCCCGTCCCGTACGCGAGCAGGGAGCAGACACGGCTGGGAGTGCTTGTCATTCGAGTGGACGTTGGCGAGGCTCCGCGAGATTGGGTCTGTAGCCGAGGCCTTCCCTGGCCGGCTCGAGCCTCTCTCGATCAAGCGGGCCGGAATTTAACAGGAGCCGCCCGCTTGGAAAAGGGCAAGTGTGCGGAAATGCACAAGTTACAAAAGAGTTCGGAAGAGGTTACAAAAGGCATCGCTCGAAAAAATGGGGACTGGCTCCGGCCGAGCCTCGCAAAGCTTGCTATTTTTCAATGTTCGGCCGGTGTCTGTCCCCATTTTTTCACACCTCTCCGCGGGCAGACGCTAAGAAGTCAGTCCTTTGATGAACGCAATCAGGCCCACAATAAAGAGAACCGGTGGATAGTAGAAGATCCAGTTCATATAGAGGCCGCAAACAAACCAGACGAC
>DASZFN010000968.1:0-1507 GCA_035939715.1 Gemmataceae bacterium
GATCCCACCGCGAACAAGTGCTTGCGGCCTCTAAGATATAAGACTCCGCCGGCAATTGCGGGCGTTGCCATTACGGTTTCGCCGAGTTCGTTCTGCGCGAGCAACTTGTAATCGCGGCCGGGGGCCAACACGAAGGTGTGACCCTCCTCATTAGTGACATAGAGATGGTCTCCGGCCATAACCGGCGAACTTGTGAATCCGGAAGCGCCTGCGCCCAGGCGCTGTTGATAAAGCCGCTCACCGCTGGACAACTGGTACACGCTGAGCACGCCATTGTCGAAACAGAAGTAGCCCAGGCCGTCGTGCAATAGCGGTGTCTGCATGTAATTGCCGGCGCGCTGTTGAGTCCAGGCGATGGCTTTGCTGCCTGGCGCGAGTTCTCCGGCGGCATCGGTGTGGACGGCGTAGATCGGCCGTTCCGAGCCATGCGCACTGGTGATAATAATGAGGCCGTCCATCAACACAGGGGTTGGGACCGGGATGTCGCCGCCGCCCTTCATCCTCCAAAGCTCCTTGCCGGTCGACAGATCGTATCCGCCAATCTGCTTCCATCCGTTGACCACCACCTGCAAGCCCTTCGCTCCTTCGGCGGTGTAAGGCACAATTGCCGGAGTGCCGAACGTCGGAACATCGCCGCGAGGCGTTCGCCAAAGCTCTTTTCCGGTCGCGGCATCCAAGGCAGCCAGGAACGAGTTCTTCTGCACGTCGGCTTGGATGATAATTTTGCCGTCGTGAATGACCGGAGAACTGGCGAATCCCCACTGCGCGTCGGGCGCCATGTAGAAGCCCGAATCCAGAACGCCGAAATCTTTCTTCCAAAGTTGCTTGCCATTGAAGTCGAAAGCGTAGAGCCCCTCGGAGCCGAAGGAGACGATGAGTGTCTTGCCGTCAGTTGCAGGAGTCGGGTTGGCGTGGGTGGACTTTGGGTGCCGCTTGATTTTTGGCTGGCCACTCGCCGCAGCGCGTTGCCAGAGGATCTTGCCGGACTTGCGATCCAGGCAATAGACGTTGAAGGTTTGCGACCCCTCACCTTCCACCGGCTTGATGTCTCCGTATAAACCGACTTTCAGGCTGGCTTCACCGGCCGCAGGAACCGCGCTTGTGACGAATATCCGCTCGCCCCAAACTACCGGGCTGGAATGGCCCAGACCCGGGATTTCGGTTTTCCACAAGACGTGATCGCCCTTCTCGCCGTCCCATTGCACAGGGGGCGCGCCGTTGCCGACGCCGCTGCCATCGGGCCCGCGGAACTGAGGCCAGTTGGAACCGGAATCCGCAGCAGCCGCGATCGCCGCCGTCACGAATATCGCGGTGAGCTTCATGGGTATCAGTGTAGTCCGACCGATGTATAACATCAAGCAGTGGGGCGGGCTTTCAGCCTGCCGCCGGCTTTCTAGCCGGCGCTGGGCGGGTCGTTTGGTAATCGCGACACGCCGGGCAGAAGCCCGGCGGCAGGCTGAAAGCCTGGCCCCACCCGGCAGGGCGGGTTCAGGTCGCTCTGCCAAGG
>DASZFN010000969.1:0-3703 GCA_035939715.1 Gemmataceae bacterium
AGTCTGCGTACTGCTAGTCGCTGCCGCTCTTGTTGCACCCCCGGCGAGGGGCGACGCCGAGTCGATCCAACAGGCGGTCAAACAGGGCGTCGCCTGCCTCAAGGGATTACAGGCAGCGGATGGTAGCTGGCCGACCCATCATGCCGGCGCCGCCGCGCTCGTCGGGCTGACGCTTCTCGAATGTGATGTGCCGGCTTCGGATGCGGCGGTCCAGGGAGCTGCCAGTTATCTCCGAAACGCGTGGACCGAGATTAACGACGGTCAGACGACCTACGCGATCTCCCTGGTAATCCTCTTTCTGGATCGCCTCGGGGATTCTTCGGACACGGTAATCATTCAGACGCTGACAGCGCGTCTGCTGGCAGGGCAAAGCCCGGCCGGCGGCTGGAGTTATCGCTGTCCGGCACTGGGAGCGGATGACGTCCGTCAGCTCAGGAAATTGCTCCAGCAGCAGGTTGAGCTAAAGACCGGCGGCCAGGGTGCTGGGCCGGCAGCGCGCCCTGCACCGGACAAGCCGGCGCTCCCCAAAGAAATTCGGCAGCTCCTGACACACCTGCAAAAGAAGGAACCGGCCGGCCGCGGCGAAGGCTGGCTGGCGCGGGATGACAACTCCAATACGCAATTCGCCATCCTGGGCCTGTGGGCCGGCCGCCGGCATGGCGTGCCGGTGGAAAAAGCCCTGGCCAGGGTAGAGACGCACTTCCGCACCAGCCAGCATAGCGACGGCGGCTGGAGCTACACGTCCTTCGGAGGCCGTGGCGGGCTGGGATTCAGCACGCCTTCGATGACCTGTGCCGGACTGCTCGGGCTGGCCCTGGGATTTGGCAGCGCCCGCGAAGCAACTCTGCGTACGGACACCAAGCCCCAATCAGGCAAGGCGAGCAGTGCAAAAGCTGCTGTGGATCCCACCAGGGACCGAGCCATCCGTGCGGGCTTGAATTATCTGGGCGGCGTGATTGGACGGCCGTTGGACGAGGCGCCGGAGCGCGGTCTGCGCGGCGGCTCCGCAGACATGTATTATCTCCTCTGGTCGATCGAGCGCGTCGGCGTAGCTTACGGCATGCCGAGAATCGGCAACAAGGATTGGTACGCCTGGGGCTCGAAGATCTTGCTGGCCGCGCAGGGACAGGACGGCGGCTGGCACGGCAGGTTCGGACCCGACATTGACACCAGCTTCGCCTTGCTGTTCTTACGGCGGGCAAACCTGACGCGCGACTTGACGTCGTACCTGAAAGGCACGCCATCTGTAAACGTCGCACTTAAAACCGGCCTTCCCGCCGGCCAGGCGCCGGAAGCATTGGAACGGAACGATGCCGATGACGGGGAGAACAGAGCGGCAACCAGGGAACGTGAGGAAACAAAAGCGGGTCCTCTTACGCGGCGCAGCACGATTCCACCCTTGAACATGGATGCCAAGCGCGGCGCGGCCGGCAGTCCGGAAGCGCGCGGCCAGCCTGGTGTCGAAAAGAACAGCAAGCCGCCAGGCCAGCTTGCTCCCAAAGAGGAAAGCGTTCCCGGTTCGGCGGCCCCACGCAAAGCCCCCGACGAAGCCACACGCCTCGGCGCGGACTTGCTCAAGGCGAGCGGACAGCAACAAGACCATCTGCTGGACCAGCTCAAGCAAGGCAAAGGCGTGGCCTACACGGAGGCCTTGGCCGCAGCCATCCCTCAGTTGAGCGGCGCGGTCAAGACCAAGGCCCGCGCAGCCTTGACCGAGCGCCTGGCACGCATGACGGCTTTCACCCTCCATGACAAGCTTCAGGACGATGCTCCCGAGATCCGCCGAGCCGCCGCGCTGGCCCTCGCCATGAAGGAGGAGAAGCAAGCCATTCCCGATCTGATCGCGCTGCTCGAGGATCGGGAAGCAACCGTGGTGCGCGCTTCCCACGCCGCCCTCAAAGAGTTGACGGGGCAGGATTTTGGCCCCTTCGCAGATGCTGCGCCCGAAGCCCGCGCCAAGGCGATCGCGGCCTGGAAGGATTGGTGGAAGAAACAGCATGCTAAGTAGAGGCTGGAGATGAAACTCCCCCCGCCGTCATCATGATGTCCGGCCTTGGCAACCCCCTAGCGGCTCTGAACCGCTATGCAGATCATTAGACGCCCGTTCCTTGGAATTTCCTTGACTTCTCCTCCCCCCGGCAAGTACGTTGATTCCAGTCGCCATAAATGGTCCAACTGAGGAGCGAGACATGAATGCGCTGAAGGGAACACTCCTGGCTCTGTTCGCCGGTTTCCTCTTCAGCCTGGCCGCCACGGCCCAGGCTCAAGACGAGAAAAAAGACAAGGAAAAACCGAAGGACGCGGCAACCCTGAACGACGAGGAGCAGGAGGTCACCACCACCTCTGGCACCAAGCAGGAAACCAAGAAGATCGATCTGAAATACTATCTGCAGGTCAGCGGCTATTTCGACAAGCAGGGCTACAACATCGAGAAGATCACGGAAGGCTCTCCCGTCACGCAGCTCTCCGATGACAACGGCAACAACGCTATCATGCTGGAAGTGGGCGATATCATCGTCGAAGTGGACGGCAAAAAAGTGACCACCCCTCAGGAATATGCCAAGGCCCTGAACAACGTTGCCGATCCCGAAAAAATCAAGCTCAAAGTCAAGGACAAAAACACCGGCAATGATATCGATCTCTATGTCAGTGCCCGCAAGCGCTAAAAGTGGCCGGAAGAAATGGGGACTGGCTCGGCACGATGCTGTGCCTGTCTCCATTTTTTCCGGCCGCTCAGCCATTTCCACACGCGCATATTCACGCAGGCCGCTTTTCCGGCATCGCCAAGACGGCCACCTATAAGAAGGAAGAAGTCAAACGTATTTTCTACGGGGACGCCCGAATCTTTTTTTGATTCTTCAGGGGCATCCTTACCTAGGCACCCGGCGCGTCCTTGCGGGGGTTTTCGGTGCTGTGCCTACTCCTACCCTGCACTTACCAAAGAGAACCGCTGTCATTCCGCTCGCCTTGGCGCCGTGCCATTGCGCTGGCTATACTCCTGCCGCCTGGAGAAGCGGAGTCAGGCTCTGCAGGCGTGCAACCTGACAAGGAATATCCAGGCCGACGGTGCGCCGATGGTGCATCTGGCCCCTGGGGGAAAACTCCAGGGGCCTTTTTTTTCACCATCGGACACCCGAGTAATGCCTTGGAAAACGCACCGGCACAGTTCGGCAAGACGTCTCCTTTCACGGCGGTTCAGTCTTAGTTTTGGCGCGGTCGCTTTCTCTTCGTCCGCGGGCGATCTTCGTCGCCCAGCCACCTATTGGGGACTCTCCGAAGAGGTCCATGAAGATTAGAGAGCGTAGCAAAAGCGAAGCGGGTTCATTCAATATGAAGGGACTCCGCCTTGGCGGGTCCAGGCCGCCTTGAGGAACTCCGCTTCACACGCTAATAGCAACCGTCCTCACCGAGACACTTTGGTCGCCAGGTTGGCGGCCGCAGCCACACCCACCCATTCCGGGCGGTACGCGCTGCCGTTTTTCCACATACCCCATAACGTCGCTGCCTGCGCCCGCGCCACATTGCGCCGCGCCAGCCTCGACGACAGGCCTTGCTGACGCCACCTCCCATACAGGTCGGCAAAGGGATTGCCCCCCTGAGCCACGGCCGACTGCGCCGCTCCGAGGATCGTACACTTGAGCAGCCGATGCATCAGCAGCGGCACACCCACGTGCTCGGGGCCTTTGCCGGAGCGTGCCCGCTC
>DASZFN010000970.1:0-7508 GCA_035939715.1 Gemmataceae bacterium
ATTCTAAAATCGTTGCCGGGCTGCGGCAGATTGTCGAATTCCTCGGCATCGACCGCAGCGGGTTCGGCGAGCTGGTGACGGACAAGAACAAGATAGGGATCACCCACTCCTACGAGGTGCCCGGGGTGCCGCCCACTCCGCGAATCTACGTGGAAGCCCATTGGCCAGACTTCGCCACCAAAGTCCGGGAGGGAAAGGCGTTCCGGGTGCCCGAAGACCTTCCCGCGGAAGCCTCCGCGGAGCGGGAGTACGTGGCACAGGTGGGCCTGAAGTCCCAGTTCACCATCCCTCTGAAGATGGCCGGGGCCATCGTGGGCGCGATAGGGTTCGCGTGCTTCCGGTCGCACCTCGACTGGCCGGAGTATCTGGTCCTGCGTCTCCGCCTGATCGGCGACATTTTCAATTACGCCCTGGCCCGCAAGCACGCGTACGAAGCACTCGAGCGGGCCAACCAGCAAGTACGCATCCTTCGCAAAGAACTCGCCTCTGCCAACCAGCAGCTCGGAGCGGCGGTCGAGCAAGCGCTTGAACATAAGAGCCAGGAGCTTGCTCGGCAGCAGGAGGCCAGCCGGACCAGGCGCCTCCTGGACTCCCTGAAGCCCCGGGAGCACGAGGTGTTCTTACTTGTCGCTGCCGGCATGGCCAACAAGCAGATCGCTGCCCGCCTGGGCGTCTCCTTGCCGACCGTGAAGCTCCACCGGGGCCGGTTGATGCGGAAGCTCCGACTCCACTCTGTAGCGGAACTGGTTCGCCTGGCCGAGAAGGCGCGGTCTCTCCTGCCCCGCCTTTGAGCCCGGCGCTAGACCAAGGTCTAGTGCCTCCCCGGCGCCGCCGCCTAGTCATAACACTGGTTTTGTAGCCTTCTCCCCCTGAACTGAAACAGAGTGTGCAGGGTGTCCCCCGCCCATGTGGTTCCGGTAGCAGCATCTTGAGCGCGGTCGACGGAACTGCTCCATCGGAACACGCCTTCCCCCAGAAAAGTATCGATGAACCCGATGAGACAGGGATGAATTGAGATGCCTAGCGCGCCGTTGACAATCGTTGTCGTGGAGGATCACCCCAACGTGAGAAAGACGATCAAGCGAGTCCTGAAGGCCGGGGGTTTCGCCGTAATCCCGTTCGATTCCGCCGAAGCTGCCCTTGAAGCCGACGCAACGGCTTCCGCCGACTGCTTAATTCTCGACATTCGTCTACCAGGCATGTCCGGCTTCGAAATGTACCGGCGGCTGGCTCTCTCCGGCAAAGTAAAGCCCACTGTCTTCATCACAGCGAGCGATGACCCGGCCGTTCGCCAGGAGGCCGAGAGGCTCGCGGGAGTCGGGCGCTACCTTCCGAAGCCGTTTTTCGGGACCGATCTATTGGATGCCGTGACTCGGGCTTGTGACTGCGGCGCGGGACCACCAGGGACGGGCGCTTGAAGGAGATGTCTCGAACTGTTGTTTAATGGGCAGGCGGATGGCAGGCACGTGGCGAGCGTACCGCGGTTGACAAACTGCGAGTTAGTCAAGAAGAAGCCCTGACCGCGGCCGCTTTCCGATGACGGGCCCAAGGCCGTTCGCTCATGATCAGCCCCTGCACACGCCCGCGGTTCGGGCAGGCGCCGAATGGTCCCGCCGTATGGCGACTTCTCGGTGATGGGCGACACCAGAGGAAGCCAGCGGCGGGATCTCTAAGGCGCTGAGGCGCTACCATGGCAGATCGGCGTCAGTCGCAGCTTCACCCCGCCGCCCGAGGGTTAGCGCAAACAAAAAAGCCGCACCTCATGCGCAAGGTGCGGCTTGGGCTTCGATTCTGCGTAATTGGCACGTCTTGAGCGCTTAGCTGCCGACATTGACGGCGCTGCCGACAGTGGTGAACGTCGTGTTGGCATTGCCGCCCAGGGTCGTAATCGCGCCGATGCAGACGACAATGATCAGGGCCAGCATGACGGCGTATTCGACTGCCGTCGGGCCGTCTTCCGCCTTCACGAAGTTCACCACGAATTGACCGAGCTTACGCATTGCTTCTCCCGTAAAGATCAGGCGTGTTTAGGGCACGCCTGGAAACCAAGAGCCACGATGAAGCCGTTTCAGCTGCCGACGCTGACGGCGGTGCCAACGGACGTGAAGGTCTTGTTGGCATTGCCGCCCAGGGTCGTGATCGCGCCGATGCAAACCACGATGATCAGGGCCAGCATGACGGCGTATTCGACTGCTGTCGGGCCGTCTTCCGCCTTCACGAAATTCACCACGAATTGACCGAGCTTACGCATGTGCTTTCTCCTTCTCTGTTGTTCAGAATTGGACAAACGAAATAGCAGACCACATAAAAACGCATTCAAAGACGCTTCCGGCCAGCCGGCTCACGAACCCACCGACGTATTCAGCGCGACGTTGCTGAACACCTTGTTGGCGTTACCGCCAAGGGTAGTGATGGCGCCAATGCAGACCACGACAATCAGGGCCAGCATGACCGCGTACTCAACCGCAGTCGGACCATCTTCGGCTCTGAGGAACTCCACAACAACTTGGCCGAGTTTGTTCATGACCTCTTCCTTTTAATGGATGAGGAATGCTGTTCCGGGGGCTGGGGGCAGAGGAGGTAGGTAATCAAACCTAGTTTGGAATTGGCATACAAGCAAGAAGCCGTCGACAAAAGTTTTCGCGATATTATTCGTAGCGCGGACTTACGCCAGCACGAGAAATCTCCATCACGAGGGCCCCCGCCGAGAGGAAGAGCGGCCTTCGTGAGCACAAGGACAGCGCGGAAGACCGGGCGGGCGAGGGTGATTCCTCTGGTGCCGACGGTGATCAAGCTGTTGCTGTGGATGCGCTCCCATCGCGACGCCGTGTTCTCCGGCGACCAGGGCCACGTCTTTGTCAACGGTCGCGGCAACCGGTTGAGCCGGGGATGGCTCTCGCTGAAGATGCAGCGCGCGGGTCGTGATCGGACTTGGAGTTCATTTCGCCGTCTTCGCGGTTCGCATTTTGACTGAAAAGCGAACTTGATAACAGCAGCCGCGCACGGCGGGTTGCGCCCAGGGCTCGCTCCAGGACCGCCACTGTCGTCGAGTTCATCGCGCTCGGCGGCCGCACGAGTTATTTCGTGCTGGGTTTCACAACCACTGCCCACCACACGAACGGATGCGTGTACGACTCGGTGGACACTCGACAATGTCCCAGAACCACCATCGTTTGAGCAGCAGCATGCCCGATTCTACGGCTGGCTGGGCGGCGGGGGCACCTGGCTTTGCGGCCTGGCTGCTGCGCCGGTCACCCTGCTTCGGCGTAGAATGTCAGCGTCCCTGCATTCGCGGGAGGGCATTTCATGAGTAAAGAAGCGATGGAGTTGCTAATTCTCGCGGCAAAGGCCACTGGACCAAAGCAAGGAATGATAATCGTTACCAAGTTCACGCAAGGTCACAGCATTCACGCTGGGAACGACCATCTCCAATTCCAGCTGAACGAACAAGCCAAGTTTATGGTTTATGAACAGGCGATACGCGAATTGGTCGATGCCGGATTCCTTCGGCATGCAATATCCCATTATGAGGTGACGCCTGCTGGGTACAATGCCGTACCCTAACGGCGCTGCCTTGGTCGGCGCCACACGTTTCGCCTGCCGCCGAATCCCAAAGCCGGCTTCGACGGGATCGTGGTGCGCTGCCAGGTGCTGGAATGCGAACCGCCAAGTCGGCTCCATCGGACGATTAATGCTTGAATGGCGCCGCCCCGAAGAGGCCCTGGCCGCCTACGACCGAGCCCGCGCGACATGGCAGCAGCTCATCGGTGGCAACCCCGAGAGTTCTCAGTACCAGGGCGAACTTGACAATCCAGACGACTGCGGCTGACGCTGCCGCCGCTCGACGGCCTGGACCTGCCGCACCTTCGGGCCGCCATGTTGACGGTGGATGCCGTGCCCCCCGAGGGCACGAAGGATGCGCGATTCGATCTGAAAAGGTAGGCCGTGACGAGCAAACATGCCACCTATCTTCCCGATCACCCAATCGGCACCAGGGCAATCGCATCCGCGACAACCCACGTACCGTCGCCGATGTCGCTAAGCGTCACGTCCAGCTTGCTGCCCTTGACGATCACCGTTGTGAGAACCTGGAATGAGACGCCGCCGTTACTGGGGCCGATGGGCGCCTGCGTCTGATCGACGAGCACAGTTTGCAGGAGCTTGTTGTGATCGGAAATGAAGTACGGCGCGTTGGTGGGTTGGTTGTAGTAGGGATGCCAGGTGGCCAGGACCTGGTACTGGCCGGGCTTCAGGCCGGTGAACTGCCAGGTGGCGGTGTTCTTTCCCGTGCCGCTGCCGGCCGCATAGCGCTCCGTCCCGCCGTGGGACGGCACGGCTTCTGTGGTCCACGTGCCCGTCTCCGAATAACCGGAGTCGCCGTTATCCAGGATTGTCGCTCCCGTGCCGTCCACGGAGTGGTGCGTCACCGTGGCATTGTTGTGATCGTGCGCTGAGTCGGACTCCGCCCAGCTGGGGTCGGCGGTTAAGACGGCGAGAAGGTAATAGTCGCCGCTGTTAGGCAATTGCAGCAGCGGGCTCGTGCCGGTGTGGTTGCCCATGGCCAGATCTGCCGCCGCGCTCACGGTCTCCGTGGCCAGAAGCTTGGCCTCGCTCACGTCCTCGTCTTTCTCGGTAGAGGCGTAGTAAGCGATTGTGAACTTGTCCGGGGCCGCCGCGCCACTGACTGTGTAGGTGCGCGTGACCGTGAACGGGGTCCACACGCTTATCGAGGCGGGAGCGCCCGCGATGCCGTCACCCGGAGCCGCCCAGCTCAGATCCGAGTTCGAGCCCAACACCGGCACCACGCGCACGGCATCGGCGACGATATAGGTGCTATTGGCCGCGTTACTGAGCACCACCCGCAGCGTGCCGCTTGTGATATTCACCGATGCCAGCGTCTGGAACGGCACGCCGCCGAAGCTGGCGCCGCTGGGGGGCTGCGTCTGATTGACCGCGATCGTCTGAAGAAGGGTCGCACCGTCGTAGATGGCGTACGGTGCGTTGGTCGCTTCGTTGCCGTATTCATGCCAGGTCACCTGCACCTGATAGCGTCCGGGGGACAGGCCGGTCACCTGCCAGGCAGCAGTGTTATTGCCGGTCCCGCTGCTTTGCGCATAGCGCTCCGTGCCGCCGTAGGAGGAGACCGCCTCGGTGGTCCAGACGCCAGTCTCCGAGTAGCCGACCGTGCCGTTGTCCACAATCACCGGGCCCGAGACCTGTACCGGCTGCGCTGCCACGGTCACGTCATTGGTTTCGTTGGTGGCGTCGGACTCGGCCCAACTGGGGTCGGCGGTCAAGGCGGCAACAAGATAGTACTTGCCGCCGTTGGGCAGTTGCAGCAGCGGGCTCGTGCCGGTGTGATCGCCCACGGCCAGATCGGCCGCGGCAGTCAAGGTCTCACTCCCCAGCAGCGTGGCCTGACTGAGGTCCTGGCTCGCGTCGGCAGAAGTAGACGCATAGTAGCTAATCGTAAAGGCCGCGGGCGCCGGTGCACCGCTGATGCTGTAAGTCCGCGCGATGGTAAAGGGTATTTGCACGCTCACGGTCGTGGGACCCGAGATTCCATCGCCCGGAGCCGACCAGTTCAGGTCTGTATTCGAGAGGGGGATCGGCACGACGCGGACGGCGTCGGCGACGACATAGGTGCCGTTGCCGGTGTTGCTGAGCACGACGCTGAGCGTGCCGCTCTTGAGCGGTAGCGTGGCCAGCACCTGAAACGGCACGCCGCCAAAGCTCGGGCCACTGGCCGGCTTCGTCTGATTCACGAGCACGGTTCGCAGCAGCGTGCCGCCATCGTAGATGGCATACGGAGCGTTGGTCGCCTGATTGCCATAGGGATGCCAGGTGGCCTGCACCTGGTACAGCGCGGCGGCGAGCCCGCTGGCCTGCCAGGTGGCGGTGTTCTGGCTGGTGCCGCTGCTGGCGGCGTAGCGCTCGTTGCCGCCGTACGAAGGCACCGTTTCGCTGGTCCAGGCGCCGGTCTCGGAATAGCCGGCCGTGCCGTTATCGACCGTTACGGGGCCCAGGACCGGCTGCGGCTGCGTGGTGCCAGTCACGTTATTGGTGTCGTTGTCCGCGTCCGATTCGACAAAGCTGTCGCTGCTCAGCCTGGCGATGAGGTAGTAGGACCCGGCTGAGGCGAACTGGAACGCCGGACTGGTCCCGCTATGGTCGCCCACGGCAAGGTCGGCGGCGGCGCTCAAGGTCTCCGATCCCAGCAAGAGGGTCTTGCTCAGGTCCTGATTGGGATCCGGCGAGCTGGAAGCGTAATATGTGATTGTGAGATTGGCGGGCGCCGCGGCGCCGCTGACGGTATAAGTGCGGCTGATCGTGAAATTGCTTTGCACGCCGACCGACGCCGGGGCGGTGATGCCGTCTCCGGCCGCCGACCAGTTCACATCGGTGCTGGAAACCGGCATCGGGACCTCGCGCATGGCATCGGCGACGATGTAGGTGCCGCCGCCGGTATTGCTGAGCACGACATTCAGGGTACCGCTGGTGATCTTGACGGTCACGAGCGTCTGGAACGGCACGCCGCCGAAGCTCGGTCCGCTGGGCGCCAGAGTCTGATTCACCGGGACCGTCTGCAAGAGGGTCGCACCATCGTAAATGGCATAGGGGGCGTTAGGGGCCTGATTGGGGTAGGGGTGCCAGCTCGCCTGCACCTGATAGTAGCCCGGCGACAGGCCCGGCACTTGCCAGGCGGCGGTGTTCTGGCCGGTGCCGCTGCTGGTGGCATAGCGCTCGGAGCCTCCATACGAAGGCACCGTCTCCGCGGCCCAGAGTCCCGTCTCGGAATATCCCGAGGTTCCGTTATCCACGATCTGGGGCGGATCGCCGTTGAGCAGGAGCCGGTCTTCCAGCCCTTCGAGATTCAAGCGGGCTCGTCTCCCAAGACGAGTGTTCACGGCCGTGCGCGGGCCGGGACGTGGGTTGCGGCGGGAAGAGTTTGCAAATGGCCAGATCATTGGAGCACCTCTAGTAGAAACGGGAATGCAGACCGGTAGGCCAGGCGTCTCAAGCGAGACCCCCTGGAAGGCTCTGCTGATGTTTACGAAAGCGAGGCGGCGAGTCGGACAAAATTGGCTCTGCTCTACTAAGCAAAGTTCATGCCAGCAAAGGCCGGCGTCGGACGCAGAATTGAATTTAGTAAGCTTTTTCCGCAGATATTGCCCTTTCTGCTTTGTGGAGTTTTTGGAGCGAGATTCGAGAGGTATCCGAAATGAAACAGCCAGCATGAAGACGTGTAAGCAGAAGTAAACGAACGCAGGTCATGGCTCCTGAGGGCCAGCCTCACAAGATAAGCGGCACACCCTGACCAGGGCGCGGCAAATCAGACGGTCAGAGGTAGCTCTTGGCTGTTGTGCCCGGCGGCGCACCTCCGGGTCACGGCTTTTTGCGGCTTCCTTGAGAGCGGGCAAGGCGGAGTTGCCGAGTTTCGCCAGCTCCTGCGCGGCCTGCTCGCGGTCCTTGAAGCGCTCACTGCCGAGCTGGTCAATCAAGGGCTT